>JAFYLO010000051.1 GCA_017557045.1 Bacteroidaceae bacterium
AGTTGTCCCACTTTAAGCTAATCTTTGGACACATCTTTCAGTTTTTATATTTTGCTAATCTCTTTAAAATAAGAAACTTAAAAAAGCTGTCCCTCTTAAAGGGGGACGAGAACTTTTTTTCGAGAAAAAAGTTCGGAGGGGGTTCTTAACCCATCGTATTACAATAAACCATACTACGCGAGGAAAACCCCTCCGTCTTCAAAAACTGTCGTTTTTGAATCCACCTCCCCTTTAAGGGCAGGAACTTTTTAGAATAGTTTTTTTATCCAGTGAAGGATGGGGTTGTACTTTTTAGTTATAATATCGCATAATCATTATATTTTATCACATATTATTCATCTATCCACACTCCTTACATTTCACCCTGTGTGCACATATTGCACAAAATGGGCACGAAAAATACGAATCCTGAAAAATTGCTTCGAAATACCTTTTTTCATTATTTCCTTTGCCGACAGAAAAAGCAACGAGAATATGAAAAGAACAGTAATAACAGCAATTATCCTTATGTGGGCAGGCATCATGCTTCGCGCCGAAGAGAGTACCGTTTCTGTCCCGATGACTTTACAGGAGTGCCTTGTGTATGCCCGCGACCATTCGTCGGTTAATTTGCAGAACCGTTACAGCTACGAGCAGCAACGCATAGCCTTTCAGAACAGCGCCATGCAGTTTCTGCCCTACATCAGTGCATCGGCAAATGCAAACCTCAGTTTTGGTCGTGGCATCGACCCTGAGACAAACACCTACGGAACAAAGCAGAATCTGGGAACGAGCTTCGGCCTTTCAATGTCATTGCCCATTTTCGACGGCCTTGTAAACATAAATAATTACAAGATGAACAAGAGCTATGTGCGAACATCGCAGACAACCGCACAGATGCGTGCCGACGAGGTGTCGCTCGCAGTCATCAGGGCATTCTACAATGTAGTATATTGCGAGGAACTTGTCCGTCAGGTCGGGTTGTCGTTGGAGGTGGCGCAGGAGAATCTGCGGCAGACACGCCGACAGGAACAGATGGGGTTGAAGTCCCGCGCTGATGTCGATGAGATGTCAGCAACAGTCGCCGACAACGAATATCAGCTTGTCAATCAGCAGAATCTGTTGGATATTGCCCGCCTCGACCTCAAGGCTGCAATGTCGTGGCCTGTGGAGCGCGAAATTGAGATTGACGGCCGTCTGCAAAGTGTCGGCGAAGAAAATACATACAGTTGCGACATAAACCTTATGGAACTTCCCGCAGCAAAGATTGCCGGCGAAAAACTGCATCAGCGCAAATTGGCTGTACGCATTGCCCGCGGCAATTTTATTCCGGGAATTTCCCTCTCGGCAGGAATGTCAACATCGTATTACAAGACACTGAACATGCACTACGATGCAGCGCCTTTCCACCGTCAGTTCAAGGACAACATCGGAAAGTCCATAAGCACCGGAATTTCCATACCTCTCTTTGGACGGTTGAGTAAGTACAACAGCTTGAAAAACAGTAAACTATCCTATAAAATAGAACAAGCTGCATACGACGAGACTATGCGCAACCTCACTACGGAAATGATGAAACTGGTGATGAACCTCGAAGGCGCGCGCAAAGAGTATCTCTCCTCCATCAGCCGACTGACGGCAGTAGAGAGCGCCCATGCTGCCAACCAGCGCAAATACGAGCTTGGCAAAATATCGGCCCTCGAACTATCGACAAGTTCTTCGCGTCTGGCTCAGGCACGCGCTACACTCACCGGCAAGAAGATACAGTTGCTCATACAGAAAATGCAATACGATTATTACAATGGTAAACCTTATATAAAATAACAGAACTTCCCTTAGCCAAAAAAGTAACAGAAAAATTGTCCCTCTTGAAGAGGGACGAGCGGAGCGAAGTGGAGCGGAGGGAGTTCCAATCATTTCAGTTGAGTTTAAAACAAATTATAAACAATATGGATAAAATAATAGAACAGAAAAAAGGATTGAAGAAGAGACATATTCCTTTCATCATCGGCGGAGCGCTGTTGGTGCTGCTCTTCGGCTGGATGCTCTTTGGCGACCACAGCAGCAAGATGCGCATCGACACAAAGAACATAATCATCAGCAAGGTAGAGCAGGGCAGTTTCAACGACTACATCCGCATCAACGGACAGGTGCAGCCGGCAACGGTGGTACACGTGTCGGCACTCGAAAGCGGCATTGTCGACTACAAGCCGGTGAAGGAGGGTGCAATGGTCAAGCGCGGTGATGTTATTCTTGTGCTTCGCAACCCCAATCTTGCGCAGGAGACGCTCAACAGCGAGTCGCAGCTTGCCGAACGGCAGAATATGTTGCGCGACACGGAGATTAACATGGAGAAGGATAAACTATCCATGCAACAGTCGAAACTGAGCGCAATCACCGACGCCAACCGCACCCGTCGCGCCTACGAACAAATAAAGATCCTTTACGACGAAGGGCTATCCTCGCGCGAGGAGTATCTGCGTGCCAAAGAGGACTACGAACTTGCACAGAGCCAGCTTGACCTGCTCATCGAGCGTCTGCATCAGGATTCGCTCTACCGCAGTGTGCAGCTTGCCAAGATGCAGGAGAGCCTGAATAATATGCAGGAGAATCTGACACTTGTGCGCCAGCGGGCAGACAATCTGAAGGTAAAGGCCACATACGACGGGCAGTTGGGCAGTTTCTCAGCCGAACTTGGGCAGAATATCGGTGCCGGAACATTGATAGGACAGATAAACGTGCTCGGCGAGTATAAGATAACCGTCAACATCGACGAGCGTTACATCGACCGCATAACAGCAGGGCTTCCGGGTACATTCGAGCGTCAAGGTGTGGAGTATGCGGTGACAGTAAGCACAGTCTATCCCGAGGTGCGCAACGGACAGTTCCGTGCCGATCTTACCTTCAGCGACGAGGTACCCGAAAATATCCGCGTGGGACAGACATACTACATCAACCTTGAACTTGGCGAGCCTACTCCTGCTGTGCTTATCCCGCGCGGAAGTTTCTTCGGCGTAACCGGTGGAAAATGGCTTTTCGTGGTGTCGCCCGACGGTAGCGAGGCTGTACGCCGCGAAATAAGGATAGGCCGTCAGAATCCGCAATATTATGAGGTGCTCGAAGGCTTGTCGCCCGGTGAAAATGTTGTAATTTCGGGCTACGACAGTTTCGGCGATTCAGAGAAACTAATGTTGAAATAGAAACATAAATAAGTAATAAATTAAAACAGATACGATTATGAAACTAAGTACAGAAAATTTGGAAAAGGTGTTCCGTACGGAACTTGTGGAAACAGTTGCACTCAACGGTGTTTCGATAAATGTGAACGATGGCGAATTTGTGGCAATCATGGGCCCTTCGGGTTGCGGAAAATCCACACTGCTCAACATTTTGGGACTGCTCGACAACCCCTCGGCCGGCAGTTACAAGATTGACGATGTTGAGGTCGGCGCCCTCAAAGAGAGGGAGCGTACAGCCTACCGTCGCGGAAAGATTGGCTTCGTGTTCCAGTCGTTCAACCTCATCGAGGAGATGACGGTGGAGGAGAATATAGCTCTGCCTCTAACCTACCTGAAATATTCGTCGGCCGAGCGCAAGAAAATGGTCGAAGAGGTTATGCTCAGCCTGAATATCGCCCATCGTGCAAAGCATTTCCCCAACCAGTTGTCGGGTGGTCAGCAGCAGCGTGTGGCAATTGCCCGCGCGGTGGTTACAAAGCCCGGCCTTATTCTTGCCGACGAGCCTACGGGTAACCTCGACTCAAAGAACGGTAGCGATGTGATGGCTATCCTCTCCGAACTGAACCGACAAGGCACTACCATTGTGATGGTTACCCACTCGAAAAGGGATGCTAAGTATGCCAACCGTGTGATTAACCTCTTCGACGGTCTTGTGGTGGATACGCTTGAGGATTGCATGTAGTATTTTATAAACAATCATACAATGATACGTAATTTTATAAATACACTCAGACGCTACAAACTCTCCTCGGCATTGAATATAGTAGGGCTTGCCATAGCGATAGCTGCATCGTATATCCTGTTTGTGCAATCGACCTATGAAATTGGCTACAACAAGAATATAAAAGATGCCGATCGCCTTTTCCGCATGGAGCAGAACTTTTACGCCGTGGGCAGTGATTACTCGGCACACTGGAGCGCTCCGCTTGCAAGAGTGCTGCTTGATGGCAATCCCGCAGTGGAGGCCTATCACTTCGGGTATATTCATGGCTCACTTGTCGATCACTGCTTTGAAAAGACACCCGAAGCGCCATCGCTGAAACTCATCGGACTGGAATTTACAATGGAGGCTTTCAATGCGCTCGGCTTCGAACTTGTCGAGGGCGATTTTGAACCTGTGAGCAAGCGCATGGCTGTAGCCTTCAGCCGTCTGACAGCCGAAAAATATGATATAAAGGTTGGCGACCACGTTTCGTGGGGCGGCACATATAATCCTTCTGCGGCGATGCCTGTTGCTGCCATCTTCGAGGATTTTCCCGAAAATTGCGACCTTGCAGGGTTGCAGGCTGCCTACGGCGACTATTGGGACAAAATATCGAACAACGACGGAAGCAATTGGAACAATCCCTGTTATGTGAAATTGAACAGCGCCGACGATGTTGAGGCCTTCTACGACTTTGCATGGCAACGCTTCATGGAGGATGAAGGCTCCAAAGAGCAGTTGGAACAGTGGGGTATCACCCGCGAGACTCTTTACAAGAAATTGCGCCTTACACCCTTTACCGAAACATATTTTGCATCGGGAGTGTCGGGCAGCGACCTTGCAACCGGCAACCGCATTGCCGTATATACAATGCTGACGATGGCAATTCTGGTGCTGGTGCTTGCATTCATCAACTTTTTCAATTTCTATGTAGCGCTTGTCCCCAAACGCATACGCAGCATAAACACGCAGAAGATTATGGGTGCATACACCGCTACGCTCCGCGCGGGCATTCTGATAGAGTCATTGCTGATGTCTCTTGTAGCAGTGGCGGTGGCTGCCTTGCTGGTGCGCATCGCAGCGTTGTGCGGCATAGAACAGTTACTCGCTACCACCACCCTCGATTTTGGCAATCATCAGGCGCTTGCGGCATGCATGGTGTGTGCAGTGCTACTGTTTGCTGTGATTACGGCACTTTACCCCGCTTGGTATCTGACCTCATTTTCGCCTGCATTTGTGCTGAAGGGCAGTTTCGGTGCAAGCACTTCGGGCAGGCTGTTGCGCAACGCACTCATCGGAGTGCAGTTTGTGGTGGCATTTATCTTCATCATCGTAGCATCGTTCATCTACTTGCAGTACCGCTTCATGCAGACGTATGACATGGGATTCGAAAAGGAGAATGTGATTGCTTTCAATCTTGGACGGGTAAGCTACAACCACACGCTGGCGGACAAGCGCGAGACGGTGCGCTCGGCATTCATGAGCAACCCCGATATTCTGGATGTTACTTTCGGCTACGAGGATATTGTCCGAGTAGGTGGAATGTCGTGGGGACGCAAATTCAGGGACAAAGAGAATATTCAGTTCAAGGTCTACCCTGTGCACTACAATTTCCTTAAGACAATGGGTATCGATATTGTAGAGGGACGCGACTTCACTGCTGACGATGCACGCAGCGGCAACCGCTATATTTTCAACAAGACGGCAAAAGAGAAGTATGGACTCAGCGTAGGCGAAATTGTGCCTGGAACGCACGATGGCGAGGCATCTGAGGTAATAGGCATCTGCGAGGACTTCAATTTCCGTCCTCTCTACTACCCGATAGAGCCGTATGCCTTCTACATATTCCCTCCGCACGACGAATGGCGAGGTTGTACCAATCTTTACATAAAGACACGTCCAGGGAGTTCGTTTGCCGAGGTACTGCAGTTCATCAAGGACGAGACAATGAAACTGAATCCTAAACTGACGGCATTTAACGTAGAGCCGATACTCTTCGAACAGCAGTTGGAAAATGCCTTCTACCGTAAGGAGTATGATCAGTTTGTGGTAATTTCGCTCTTCTCGCTACTGTCGATTGTGATTGCTCTGCTTGGTGTGTTCGGCCTCGTATTCTTCGAGACCGAGTATCGCCGCAGCGAAATTGCCATCCGTCGCGTGAATGGTGCATTGGTAAGTGATATTCTGATGCTCTTCAGTGGTCGTTTCGTCAAGATGCTTGTGGTCTGCTTTGCCATTGCTGTGCCCATAGCCACATATTTCATGACAACGTGGTTGCAGGAATTTGCCTACAAGGCTCCGCTCCATCTGTGGGTGTATGTCGTAGCATTCCTTGTGGTTGCACTGTTGGTTGTGGCAGTGGTTGTAACAAGTTCGTGGCGTGTCGTTACCCAGAATCCTGTGGAGGTTATCAATAGGGTACAGTAATTTTAGGAACAACAATTTAGAAGCTGTTTAAATTTTATTTCGGATTTATTTGAGAACTGTTTTAGAGTAGATTTTCTTTGTTATCTTGCAGGGAATAGCGGGCTATTTCCAAAAGATAAGAAAGAAAAGATGCCGAAAACAGACTCAAAGAAACCGAAACCAGCTTCGCAATGATAAAAATATTTTCTAATAAAATTTAAACAGCTTCTTAATAACATGAAAGCTCTAAGAAATTTATATATCACTCTGCGCAGCATGCCTGTAGTAACGGGGTTGAACATCTTTGGCCTTGCCGTCGCAATATCCGTGGCATATATGATATTTGTGCAAGTGAACCATGAGCTTGGCTTCAATAAGGGGATAAAGGATGCCGACCGCACTGCTTTAATCATTAGCGACGGCGATTTCATGGGCGAGCGAACCATCCACACCAATATGTCGCGTGGTGCGGTGGAATTTATACGCAACAGTGTGCCTATGGTTGAGAAAGTAGGATCTATAAATATTCTCGGCAACCGTCGCGGCGGTTGCACCGAGGATAATCCCGAAGGCTTCCTGTTCAATGTCAGCAACATTCTCTATCCTGCTACTACATTGGAGATGTTCGGATTCGAACTTGTAGAGGGCGACACAGCCTCACTCGCCACATACGGCAATATGGCTGTCAGCGAAAGCTTTGCCCATCGTCACAATCTGAAGCTCGGTTCGCGCATAGGCCACACATACAACGAGGATATTCCTTTATACAACGAAGCATATTGGAAAGGAACGGTAACGGCCATCTATCGCGACTTCCCTGAAAATTGCGACCTTGCGACGCTCGATGCCATCGGCTTTTTCGACAGAAATGATATTAGCGACTGGAGCAATTGGAATTTCCAAGTCTATGTAAAACTTGCCGACGGCTACACATTTGCCCAATTTGACAGCACACTGACGAAACTCTTTGTCGAGGAACAGGCGAGAATCAAACGCGACGGCGATCCCAAACGCTATTTTACCGTTCCGGTAAGCGAACTTTACTATAATCAGCCGGCAGAAATCAAGTACAGCTTTCCATCGTCGAAGGGCGACCTTTCAACCACTCTGTCGCTTGCCGCCATTGCTGTGGTGCTGCTGTTGGTGGCATTCATCAACTACTTGAACTTTGTGATGTCGCTCATCCCCATGCGCACGCGCAGCGTGAATACACAGCGCATAATGGGTGCGTCAGTTGAGTCGTTGCGCCTTGATTTTATCGCAGAGTCGTTCCTCTTCCTGTTGGCGGCTGTGGTGCCGGCGCTCTTCATTGTGGCGGTTGTCGGCAAAAGCGATCTTTCGTCGCTCTTCATAACTTCGGTGGATGTTGCGGAGCATTGGGACACAATGCTCGGAATAGTTGTGGCAGGTGTGCTGCTGTCGCTGTTTGTCTCGCTCTATCCTGCATTCTACATCACCTCCTTCTCGCCGGCATTTGCGCTGAACGGCAATTTCGGACGTGGCAAAAAGGGCATCGCACTGCGCACACTGCTCATAGGGGTGCAGTTCTTCGTATGTTTCGTGCTTATCGTGGCGGCTCTTTTCATCTGGTTGCAGAACCGCTATCTGATGTCGGCAGACATGGGCTTCAACCGCGAGCATCTGCTCACTGTGGAACTTCCGCAGAAGCAATATTTCCTTGAGGGGCAGACTCCACGCGACGAACTTGCCGACAAATTGATGCAGGGCGGTTATGTGAAGGATGTCGCCTTCTCCAACGGAGAATTTATAGCCAACCGTCGCTGGACGGTGG
>JAFYLO010000052.1 GCA_017557045.1 Bacteroidaceae bacterium
ACGCTCTACAACAAGTTGCTCGACATAAATTCCTACAACTATTTCTATTGGGAGCAGTTGGGGTATATATATTATGTGTCGGGACGATTCGCAAAGGCTCTCGAATGTTTCGAGTATGAACTTACCACCAATGAGGATGCAGAGTATCCCAAGATGATGAAGGCTTATTGCCACTATTATCTCAAGGACTATGACACTGCGTATAATGAGTTCTGCGAACTGTCGCTTCTCTATCCCGGTAATGTAATCTCCACATTCTTTGCAGCCTTGTCGCTATGCGCCCTGTGCAGATACCGCGAGGCGGTGCAGCTGTTCGACGAATTGTTGCTGTCGGGAGAACTTACAACCACCGAAGTGATGATCACCGAGATGAACAAGGCATTGATATGCGATAATATAGGTTATCGTGAAATGGCGGAGAAACTGATGGAGAATGCTCTCACCTTCGATGCTGCGGACACTAACCTGTTGGCGTTGAATGGCGATGAGTATCTCGAAATACACGACAAGGACAGCCTGCTTCTGAATCATATGGATCTCCTTGACAGGGAACCGCACAGCCGCGAGGATCAGCTTCTTGAGGTAGCGCTTTTCATACACTCCCGCAAACATACCGACCTTGCTGTATTGCTTCTGAAGCAGGTGCGCAGGAATATGTACGATTCGGCTGATGTCGATGCGCATATAGCAGATATGCTATGGAACAGTGGACGCAAGGAAGAGGCAGGGGAGTATATAAGCAGTGCGATAGAGGGACGCTCGAACAGGCTTTTCGACCTTTTCGGCATAAAGTATGATGCCGGAATTACGCCGGAGAAGTTTACGGAGTTGATTCAGGCATTGGAAACAGCTTCTTAAGAAACTGTTTAATTTTATTTTGAAATTATTTTCTAATTAAATTCAAACAGCTTCTTAAACAGTTTCTAAAAATTATAAATAAACAAAATAGCGGAACATTGCTGTCGGTTTTTTCGCAATAAAAACATAACTTCGCAATGTGTCCGTAAAAAATGATATAGAAAATTGATTTCCATAGATAATTTGCGCGTTGATTTTGGTGGAACCAACCTCTTTCAGGATGTGAGTTTCATCATCAACAAGAGGGATCGTATAGCACTTGTAGGCAAGAATGGTGCAGGAAAAAGCACCATGCTGAAGATTCTCGCCGGCGAACAGTCGCCAAGCGGGGGTAATGTGGCTTTGCCGCGTGGTGTAACAATCGGCTATCTGCCGCAGGTGATGACTCCTGCCGACGGACGCACTGTATTTCAGGAGGCTGAGCTTGCTTTCGAACATATACACGAAATGGAGCAGCGTCTTCAGCAGATGAACGATGAACTTGCCACGCGTACCGACTACGAAAGCGATGCTTATCAGGCGCTTATAGAGGATTATACCCATCTTAACGAGCAATACACTATGATGGGAGGCAGCCATTATGAGGCTGAAATTGAGCGTGCACTTACGGGACTCGGATTCAAGAGAAGCGACTTTACGCGCCCCACGCGTGAGTTCAGTGGCGGTTGGCGCATGCGCATCGAACTTGCCAAATTGCTGTTGCGCCATCCTGATGTGCTTCTGCTCGACGAGCCTACCAACCATCTTGATATAGAGAGTATTCAGTGGCTCGAACAGTTCCTTGCCCGCAGCGGCAATGCTGTGGTGCTTGTGAGCCACGACCGTGCCTTTCTGAATGCTGTAACCACGCGCACCATCGAGATTACCTGTGGACGCATACACGACTACAAGATGCCGTATGACGAATTCATGCAGTTGCGCAAGGAGCGCCGCGAGCAGCAGATTCGCGCATACGAGAACCAGCAGAAGGAGATAGCCGATGCGCGTCAGTTCATTGAGCGCTTCCGCTACAAGCCCACAAAGGCAGTGCAGGTGCAGAGCCGCATAAAGCAGTTGGAAAAGATGGTGCCGATAGTCATAGATGAGGAGGATACAAGCCGTCTGAGGCTGAAATTTGCGCCTGCGACACGTAGCGGAAATTATCCTGTCATCTGCGAAGATGTAGAGAAGAGCTTCGGTACACACACTGTCTTCAGCGGAGTTAATTTTACCATCAATCGCGGCGAAAAGGTGGCATTTGTAGGTCGCAACGGCGAGGGAAAGACAACGCTTGTCCGTTGCATACTCGAAGAACTTGATTACGGCGGCAACATTACAATAGGACATAATGTGCAGACTGCCTATTTTGCACAGCATCAGGCGCAGTTGCTCGACGAGAATCTGACAGTCTTTGAGACTATTGACAATGTGGCAACCGGTGATATACGCCTGAAGATACGCGATATTCTTGGAGCATTCATGTTCGGTGGCGAGGCCTCGGACAAGAAGGTGCGTGTGCTCTCCGGAGGCGAGCGCAGCCGATTGGCTATGATAAGGCTGTTGTTGCAGCAGATGAATCTGCTTATACTCGACGAGCCTACCAACCACTTGGATATGCAGTCAAAGGATGTGCTGAAAGAGGCTATCCGTGACTTTGACGGCACGGTGATACTTGTGAGCCACGACCGTCACTTTCTTGACGGCCTTGTAACAAAGGTCTACGAATTTGGCGACGGCAAGGTGCGCGAACATCTTGGCGGTATATACGAATTTCTTGCGAGCAAGAATGCACAGAATATCAACGAGGCGGTTGCCGCGGAAAAGACTCCTGCAAAGGAGAGTGTGAAGCAGGTGAGCGAGAGCCGATTGAGCTACGAGGCTGAAAAGCAGCTTGTGAAGCAGCGCCGCAAAATAGAGCGCCGCGTTGAAGAGAACGAAAAAGCAGTGAACGAACTTGAGGCTGCAATCTCCTGCATGGAGGCATTGATGAGCACTCCGGAAGGTGGAGCTGACAGTTCGAACTACGAAAAATATGCTTCGTTGAAGCGACAGCTGAACGAGGCGATGGATGAGTGGGAAAAGAGCATGGAAGAACTTGAAAATTTCTCTTGAATCCTCTCATAATCAGTGAGTATAAACAGTTAGTATAAATTAAAAAGACAACAATGAAGACAATTATCGTAAGCACACTTCTTGCGCTTGGTATAACTGCCTGCATGATGCCCGAACAGATGAAGACAAAAATAGACAAGACCAACCTTGACACAACCATGAAGCCCGGAGACGACTTTTACGGTTATGCCAACGGTGGATGGATGAAAAAGAACCCTTTGACTGCCGAATATGCACGCTACGGACAGTTCGATGCTCTTGCCGAAAAGAACCGCGAACAGTTGAAAGAGCTTGTACTTGAACAGGCTGCGATGAAGGATGCCCCCGAAAATTCAAATGCAAAGAAGATAGGTGACCTCTACAATCTTGCAATGGACAGCGCACGACGCAACAGCGAAGGGTATTCTCCCATTGTGCCTTTGCTCGAAAAGGTGGAAGGAATAAGTTCGAAGGCGGAAGTGTTGCCGTTTACTGCCGCAATGATGCGTCAGGGAATTTCGGGATTCTTCCATGTGTTCTTCGAAGCCGACATAATGAACAGTCGCAGCAACCTATTGCAAATATATCAGGGGGGATTGTCGCTGCCCGAAAAGAGCTACTATTTTGACGAGGACAGCGCCACGGTGAACATACGCTCAAAATTCATGGAGCATACGGCCAAGATGTTCATTCTCTGCGGATACGATGAACAGCAGGCAAAAAAGTCGGCCGATGCGGTAATGCGCATAGAGACACGAATCGCCGGAAAATCTTTCGACAATGTGCAGTTGCGCGACCCTGCTGCTAACTATCATAAACTGTCGTACGATGCACTGAAAAGCGAGTATCCTACCATCCGTTGGGACGACTTTTTCGGAAATCTCGGAATCAGCGATATTACAGAACTGAATGTTTCGCAATTGGAGCCTATCCACGAAGTTGCAGCCATCATTGAAGATACTCCCATCGAAGATATTGCAGCTTACATCCGCTGGAACATAATCAATAGCACCGCAGGTGAACTAAGCGACGACATAAGCGCGCAGAATTTCGAATTCTATGGCCGTACACTCAGCGGTACACAGGAACAGCGCCCCCGCTGGAAGCGCGCTCTCGGAGCTGTGAATGCTGCTCTCGGTGAAGCTGTAGGACAGCTTTATGTGGCTAAATATTTCCCGCCTGCGGCAAAGGAGCGTATGCTCGAACTTGTGGCCAATCTTCAGAAGGCACTCGGCGAGCGCATTGATGCACAGGAGTGGATGAGCGACAGCACAAAGAGATTTGCGCACGAAAAACTCAACTCTTTCAGAGTGAAGATAGGTTACCCCGACAAGTGGAAGGATTATAGTGCTCTTGTAATCAACCCTGCGGACAGCTATTCATTGAACTGCCGCCGCATTTCGCAGTATATGTGGGACGATGTCGTAAGTCGCAAGCACAACAAGCCTGTCGACCTTGACGAGTGGTATATGACTCCTCAGACTGTCAATGCTTACTACAATCCCACTACAAACGAAATATGTTTCCCTGCCGGAATATTGCAATATCCCTTCTTTGACATGGAGGCGGATGATGCGTTCAACTATGGTGCCATCGGTGTTGTAATAGGACACGAAATGACACACGGATTCGACGATCAGGGCCGCCGTTTCGATAAGAACGGTAATTTTACCGACTGGTGGACAGAGAGCGATGCAGAGAGTTTCAATGCCCGTACAAAGATTATAATCGACCACTTCAACAAGATTTATGTCCTACCTGATATGAAGGCCAATGGCGAGCTTACGGTGGGCGAGAATATTGCCGACCACGGAGGATTGACAATTTCGATGCAGGCATTCAAGAATGCTACAAAGGATGCTCCTCTGGACGATGCAGACGGCTTTACGCCCGAACAACGTTTCTATCTTGCATATGCCAATGTGTGGGCAGGAAACATCAGAGATGAGGAGGTGCGTTCGCGCACCAAGAGCGACCCCCATTCTCTCTCACGCTGGCGCGTGAACGGCACTTTGCCGCATATTGAGGATTGGTACAAGGCTTTTGGAATAACCGAGAGCGACAAACTTTATTTGCCCGAAGAGGAGCGTTTGAATATTTGGTAATATAATACCCGACAAAGATATGCCTATTAAAGTACCTGCCGGATTGCCTGCCCTTGAAGTTGTACGCAGCGAGGGCATGGAGATTAAGGAACTTGCAGCATCCGCAAGTGATACGCTGAGGATTGCCCTGCTTAACATTATGCCTACAAAAGAGACTACGGAGGCCGATTTTATACGTCTTCTGGCAACGTCGCACCATGATATTGAA
Organism: Bacteroidaceae bacterium; assembly: GCA_017557045.1. Classification (GTDB taxonomy): domain Bacteria; phylum Bacteroidota; class Bacteroidia; order Bacteroidales; family Bacteroidaceae; genus HGM04593. The sequence goes on from JAFYLO010000052.1 coordinate 5,242, forward strand.
CTTACACTTGTGAAACTCGATACGCACAAGCCCAAGAATGCTTCGCCCGAACACATGGCGAAGTATTATAAAGGCTTTGCTGAGGTGCGCAACTGCCATTTCGATGGATTTATAATAACCGGCGCTCCGGTGGAGAAGATGGATTATGAACAGGTGGGGTATTGGCGCGAATTGCAGGAAATCTTCGACTGGGCAAAGGAGAATGTAACATCTACGCTTTATATCTGTTGGGCTGCGCAGGCCATCCTTTATCACAGGTTTGATGTTCCCAAGTATTTGTTGGGAAAGAAAATGTTCGGCATATTTCCTCATAGATTGCTGCAACCGCAGTTACCGTTGTTCAAGGGATTTGAAGAGACTTTCTATGTGCCGCACAGCCGCCACACAGAGATACGCAAGGAGGATATACTGAGGGCGGATAGTGTGGAACTTCTATCGGAATCGGATGTTTCGGGTGTCTATATCATGACTGAGCGTGGTACGCGTGATTTTTATATTACGGGACACTCGGAGTATGCCCTAATGACGCTCGACGGCGAATATCGCCGCGATGTTGCAAAGGGTTTGCCGATAGAGATTCCTGAGAATTATTATACTGATGACAACCCTGAATTGCAACCGATAAACCGTTGGCGCTCTCATGCCGAGAAGCTTTTCAACAATTGGCTGGATTATTATGTGAAGGGTTGAAGCAGAAACATAAAAACTGCGCCACAAATCTAATTTTAGAATTGTGGCGCAGTTTTTTATGGATTATCCGGCAGTGTATCAGAGTCTTACTTTGATTGCTTTGTTGCCGGCCTTTACTATGTAATTTCCTGCGGGAAGAGTGTATTCGCCTGCTTTGCCTGTTGCTACCTGTTTGCCTGCAAAGGTGTAGATTGCAACTTCAGTGTAGGTGGATACGATTATCTTACCCTCAGCAACTGTTACTTCAATATCCTCTGTTACGGGGGCTATTGAGGTGAGATATTGCTCGTATGTGATGATGTTGCCGAAGTCCATCCACTGCTTCTGTGCCTTGTAGGTTGCAATTGCTGCTTCGTTGGGAACGACAAGTGTGGCATTTGCAAGGTCTGCTCCTTCGAATATCTTGGAACCGAGTTTGGCCGGTGTTTCGCCTTCGCAGATTACACATACGATGGGAGTGCCTTTGAATGCGTTGCGTCCGAGCTCTTTAACGCTTGCGGGGATTGTGATTCTTTCGAGTGATGTACATCCGCTGAAGGCATAGCTTCCTATGTAGGTTACATTTTCGCCAATCTGTACTTTTGATAGTTTTTCACTCTGATAGAATGCGTAGTTGTCTATTCTTGTTACGTCGTTGGGGAGATAGATCTTCTTTATCTCTGTTTCGTTGAACATTCTGACACCCACAATGTTGTCTTCTGTCTTGTAACTGCTGTAATATGCTCCGGGCCCTGTTACAATCTGTGATTGTCTCATGTCGAGCACATCAAGTTTGAGATTGTTGCGTACAAAAGCAATGTCGGGGCCGCTGAGACGTCCGCCGAGGGTGATTGTAGTAATAGTGTCGGCTGCTGTAGCAGGTACAATTTCTGCAAGCGTACCTTTGATGCGGACAGTGTAGGGGTTGGGGCCTTCTACCGATTTTATGAACCCGAAGTTTACTGTCTGTTCGGCAATTTTGTTGCCTTTGTATCTCATTATAAGCTTTGCCGATGATTCAGAACTTTGGTATTTGTCGGTTATCTTCAGGTAGAGCATAAGGGTGCTGTCTACGCCGTATGCATTTGCATGGTGGGTTGTCTCAAATACATCTTCCTCTTCGCCGAGCTGTGTGTAGGCATTGTCGGCAATCTCAATGTCCTCGACTGATATTTCTACGGGGATTTTTTCGTAAAGGGGGTTGTTGATTCTTACGGGTACCGCCATGTGGCTCTTCTCTTCGTCGAAGCTGTATGTGCTGATTGTAGATGATGAACCGAGCAGTTTGCCTTCGTTGAAGAATGAGGGCTTCTGCTTGTTGCGCCATGTGTTTATCTGTTTGAGGTCGAGTGTGTTGGCATTTACGATGGAGCCGTTGTCGGCATCAATCATCAGCACTATAAGAGTGGTGTTGTTGAGGTTGTCGATTGTTTCGGGTAGGGGAATTTCCTGCTCGAATATGTACTCTTTTTCTCTTTCTACGCTTGCGGGAATTGAATTTTCGAAGCCTTGATTGTCGGGGTATCTGCCTCTGGCAATGTCGTTGTATATCTTGCCATCAATGTTTACGTTGTCCTCTGTGTAGACAAATGCGTAGCGGTAGTTGGCATTGGTGATGCTTCGGGCAAACTGGCTTGATACTGCTACTTTCATACTGCTCTCCGAGGTGAACATGGCATCGATGTCTATGTTTGAAGGAGCATCGGTGTTGTAACGCTCTCTGTAGATGGGTTCAATGGCTGATGTTGATACTCTGTCTGTTACCGTGTCGATGCGGTCGATGAGCACTCCCTGCACGCTGCTGAGTCCGGCAAGGTAGTTCTCTGCTTCCTCCTCTGTGTCTGTAGTGAGGATGCAGATGATGCTTTCGCTGTATTTGCTGTTGCCGGTGAGTGTCTTTAGGGTGCTGTTGATGTTTGCTGACTGCTCGTTGAATTCGCCGAGAGCAGCTTCTATCACTATGTTGCGTTCGGGGCTTGTGGGGGTGAGACGGCCTTCGGGATGGATGTGCTTGCAGATGTACATATCGTATCCGTAGGGTACTTGGGGAACGGGGGCTACTTCGTAGTATCCGTTGCTGGAGCCATTCCAACCGAGGTTGAAGTGGAAGAGGCCGTTGAGGTCGAAGCCGTCGATTACGTAGTAGTGTCCGGCTGTGTAGTCCTGGCTTGAGCCGCCGGCGAGTATGGGGCGGCCGGAACTTATTTCCTCTGCGAACATTGCGCGGAATTCGTTATCGCCGTTGGGCTTTTCGCGGTAGTAGATGTAACTGTCTATCTTTAAATCGCTTGAGTATCCGAAATAGTCGACAAGTCCCTGGTGACGAAGCTGTGCGTTAGTGAGGTTAAGACCGTATTCTGCTTCGTTGCACAGACCGCAGTGGTACATTACTCTGGCGATGGCATCTGCCTGTTCTGCTGTGTAGTTGTGGCCTTCGTAGCGGGGGAGTATCTTGTCCCATTCGTAGGGGGCTTCGGTGTTAAAGTTTACGGAGAGGTTCATCTGCTTGGTTGTGCTGCCCGAATAGTAGTAGTTGAGTGTGTAGGACTTGCTGCCGGTTGGGCGTTCGGGCCATTTCCAGTAGCGCATGATCATTGCCATGGCTGTCTGGGTGCAACCTGTGATGGCTGTGCCTGTCTTTTTGTTTCCGCCTTCCATTACTGTGAGGGTGGGACATTTTCTGTTGTAGGGTTCCATCTGATTGTACTTTATTTCGCCGAGCAGAGGGGTAACATTCTGACGCAGCGAAAAATTGCTCTTGGCGAAGGCTTTTGCGGCTTCACGTTTGCAGGCTTTTGATTTTTCGGGCTCGTCGGCTGCTATTATGGCACATTGTGTGTATGCTTCGAGCCAGTTTGCTGCTGTGGGAGGAATGTCGTTTATGTCGAAGCACTCTTCGTCGGAGTATGCGAGAATATCGCTCATTCCTTCCTGACCGCCTACGATGACGAAACCTCCTTTGCGAGTGTCGTTGAAGATGTAGTAGGGGGTGATTTCTCCTGCTTTCTTCGCGCGGATTTTTGCAGGCGCTGTGGACTTGGTTATGTCGAAGTTGTAGCCGTTCTCCTGCATGAAGGTTTTTGCTATAGCTGCGGCTTCCGCTTCTGTGCGCTGTTGAGCAACAGTGTAAATTGCTGTGGTCAGCAGTGCGATTGATAATAATACTTTTCTCATATATAAGATGTTTGTCGTAATTGCAAAATATATCAAATAGGATGCCTGCAATTTTAATCGCAGGCATCCTATTTTGTTGTTTATAAGAGCGTTAGAGTCTTACCTTGATTGCTTTATTGCCAACCTTTACAATGTAGTTTCCTGCGGGCAGTGCATATTCGCCTGCCTTGCCTGTCGCTACCTGTTTTCCGGCAAATGTGTAGATTGCAACTTCAGCATCTTCAGCTACGATTATCTTACCGTCAGCAACTGTTATCTCAACCTCCTCTGTTACGGGAGCGATTGCTGTGAGGTATTGGTCGTATGTGATGATGTTGCCGAAGTCTTTCCACTGCTTCTGTGCCTTGTATGCTTCGATTGCAGCTTCGTTGGGTACAACGAGTGTTGCTGCTGCGAGGTCGGCGCCGTCAAATACTTTGGTTCCGAGTTTTGTAGGTGTCTCGCTTTCGCAGATTACGCATACTATCGGGCAGTTCTTGAATGCGTTACGGCCGAGTTCTGTTACGCTTGCAGGGATTGTTACTCTTTCGAGTGCCGAGCAGCCGCTGAATGCGTAGCTTCCTACGAGTTCTACCTTATTGCCGATTACGACTTTTGTTAGTTTTGAATTCTGGTAGAATGCATAGTTGCCGATTTCTATTGCAGTAGCGGGGAGTATGAGTCTGCCTATTTCGATGTCGTAGAACATTCTCACACCGATGATGTCGTCTTCAGTGGTGTAGTCGCCATAGTATATACCGGGACCTTCTACAATGCTTGCTGCTGAAAGGTCTAAGGCCTTTACATTTGTCAGACGCTCGCGAATGAAGCAGATATCTTTTCCTGAAATTCGTCCTGCTATGGTGATTGTTGTAATGGTGTCAATAGCAGCTTCGGGAATGAGTTCCTCAAGTGTACCTTTGATGCGTACAGTGAAGGGGTTGGTGCCTTTTGCTGTCTGAATGAAGTCGAAGTTGACTGTCTGTTCTGTAATGAGGTTGCCCTTGTATTTTACAGAGAGTTTTACAGTTGATTTTGAGCTCTTGTACTCGTCTTTGATGTTGAGGTAGAGCATCATTGTGCTGTCAACTACCGAGGGAGCCAACTTGTATGTCTCAACTGTTGTTCCGGCTGTCTCGCCCAACTGTACTTCGGCATTTTCGCCAAGTTCGATAACTTCGGCTGTTACCTCTACCTCCATAGGTTCGTACAAGGGGTTGTTGAGTCTTACAGGAACGGGCATACGCTTAGCCTTTTCGTCGAAGAAGTATGTATCGAGGGTTTTGCCTGTTTCAATGAGCTTGCCTTCGTTGAAGAATGAGGGCTTCTGGTTCTCGCGCCAGATGTTCACCTGTTTGAGGTCCAATTTGGCAGCATTTACAATCGAGCCGCTGTTACCATCGAGCATCAATACTATGAGTTTAGCATTGTTGATGTCATTGATTGTTGCGGGGAAGGGAATCTCCTGCTCGAAGAAATATTCCTTGTCCTGCTCAACTTTTGTAGGTACAGAGTTTTCGTAACCCTGATTGTTGGGGTAGGTGCCTCTTGCGATGTTGTTGTACTCTTCACCGTCGATGTTTATATCATCTTCTGTGTAGACAAATGCGTAACGGTAGTTTGCATTTTCCATGCTATGGGCAAAGTAGCTTGCTACGGATACTTTCATTGTGCTTTCTGAAGAGAACATTGCATCGATGTCAATGTTTGCAGGTGCATCAGTGTTGTAGTGTGTTCTGTATGCAGCCTCAACTGTTGATGTTGCGATTCTGCCTGTTACGCTGTCATTACGGTCAACGAGTACACCATGGATGTTGCTGAGACCCGGCATGTGTTCCTCTGCTTCGTCCTCAGTGTCTGCTGTCAGGATGCAAATCATGCTTTCGCCGAATTTGCTGTCGCTTGTGAGTGTGGTAAGAGTCTTCTTGATGTTTTCGTTCTGTTCGTTGAATTC
>JAFYLO010000053.1 GCA_017557045.1 Bacteroidaceae bacterium
ATATGTGTGCCGCTTGTGTGTTCGTTGCTAATGTCCAAGCAACTGAATGCTCTTATGCTTGGCGCTGTGTATGCCGAGAATCTTGGGATAAATACGCGCAGAGCACGCGGAGTGCTGTTGCTGCTTACGGGGCTGTTGACGGCGGCTGTTACGGCTTATTGCGGCCCTATCTCTTTTGTGGGACTTGCTGTGCCGCATATAGCCCGATTGTTTCTCAGGACAGGCAATCATCGTCAGTTGATGCCGGTTACTATGTTTGCCGGTGGCGCGGTTACCCTCTTGTGCAACCTTGTATGCCATCTGCCGGGAGAGAGTGGAATTATTCCGCTTGCAGCTGTTACTCCGCTGATGGGTGCTCCGGTGATTCTTTATGTGGTGCTGCGCAGGCGAGGTATGGAATAGGTTTAGGGAGATTTTGTAACTTCTTGTATATAATTGTATTTGACTATGAAAGGAAAAAATGAGTACAGGTTCAGAAATGAGCAGTTTTTGGCTGAATTGAGAAATGATGCTTCTGTGAAGGAACTTGGGAAGGGTGTGCTTTATCGTGTGCTCGCTGAGGGTAGCGGTTCTACTCTCCCTAAAATCAACAGTGTGGTTACTGTTCACTACAAAGGTTCGCTTGTCGATGGCCGCGTGTTTGACAACTCCTTTGACCGTGGTTATCCTGAGGCTTTCAGGGTGGGGGAACTTATCGAGGGCTTCCGCATGGCTTTGCTCTCTATGCACGAGGGCGACAAGTGGGTGGTGTATATTCCGCAAGAACTTGGGTACGGCAAACGTGCGAGCGGCCCTATTCCCGGCTTTTCGACACTTGTGTTCGAAATCGAACTTATTAAAATAATGTGAATCCGATATTAGGCACTCTATCGTTCAAGAATTTATATAAACTCCTCCTCTTGGATAAAAGACATATCTTTTAGCTTTTATATTTTTGCTAATCTCTTTAAAATAAGAAACTTAAAAAAGCTGTCCCTCTTAAAGGGGGACGAGAACTTTTTTCCGAGAAAAAAGTTCGGAGGGGGTTCTTAACCTATCGTATTGCAATAAACCATACTACGCGAGAAAAACCCCTCCGTCTTCAAAAACTATCGTTTTTGATTGGCCTCGCAAAGCTCGGCACTCCTTTGGGGAACTAAAGTTCCCGTCGTCGCAAACATTGCTTATTACGCAATGTCCCCTTTAAGGGCAGGAACTTTTTTAGCAAGCTATTTTGTTGATATTTAAAAATATAGCAAATATCAATTTAAAATAAATGTATCCGAAGATTAGTTCCAAAACATAAGCAGAATAAAAATTTACCGGACACCAATAATTGTTTTTAAGAGAATTCATACGAGAATTCCAATCATTTCAAGGTTTCTTTCTCATATAAAGAATCTCATTTATTGCATTAGCCGTGTTTGCATTAAGTGAGCGGAAGAGCATAGCCGAGTCGGGGCGAACCGCATCGAGCCACCGCGCCGTAAGCGCCGCAACAAGATACCCCGAAGCAAGTCTGCCGAGCGTACCTTCCTGTGCATCGTCCCAATTGGCTGGCATCGACAGCAGATATTCGGCTCCGCTGTCGGTTACGGACATACGTGCAAAGGGTGCCAACAGTTCCAACAGTTCATCGAGCGACGCCATCCACAAAGGCTCCATCCTCTGCGCATCATCGTCGTTGTAGGCAATGGGCACACCATTCTCGCTCTTAAGCGCTAAAAGCGCACTATTGCGGTGCATACCGTCCACCACACTGCTCTTATCAATTCTGATTGTCATAATTCACAAAAATATAGCTACTGTTCCAACACTTTGACAAGAGTAAACTCACTGCGGCAGACAAGTTTCAAATGCTGTCCAGCCATCACTCCGAGCATGGTAATCTCAATCTTCTCGTCGTCCATCCCAAAATCATCGTGGAAGAGATACTCCTCCTCGCCATCTATGCTCACATGAACCTCAACGGGGAAAGGGCCACACTTATGTACACGCACCCTTATATCTCCACCCTTACCTACTATGGGATCAGTCTCCCATCTTTTGCCATTCTTTGCAAACGGAATATTTACCACTGACATAATTTCTACATTTTATCGTTATTACATAAAGCCGCAGCAAGACTGAGAAAGACATTTACCGTATCGTGCCTTTCGTAAACACTGCAAACAAGCGCCGCACACTGATAGGCCACAGCCTTAATCAACGGTTCGCAACCGCCGGCAAGCCCCTCGGAAGCATTGTAACGCGCCTCGTAGAGCAGCGACTCCACCACAGAAGCAGTTTCCGCCGGATAGAGTTTCAAAGTGAGGCAACCAACGGCATCAGCCCCCTCGATGCAGACAGGCGAAGAATTTCCGGTGCGCATATATTTGTCGCACTGCAAATTCGCAATCACACTGCCCTGAGGATAACTCTTGGTGCAGGGACGCTTCCACGAATCGACTTTAATAGAAACGAGCCTTATATAATCATCGGGAAGCTGCACTACGGCACCGCCGTCGCCATCGACCTTCAAAGTACAATTTGCAAGAGACTTTGCATTGAGCACCCCCTGAGCCTTGTTCATCTGTATAAAAAGCACAGCTTCGGGCAACAGGGCTGCAATATGCTTGTCGAGAAGCAGTGTGTCGCCGGTAATCAGCGACACACCCTCCTGCTCTGCCTCGTTGAGCAATGTACGCACCTTCTTTACAAGTTCGGCCTCGGTTATCATAACCATCCGGGGAAAGAGACTCCACACTCGTCGGCCTTGTTGCGCACGGCAGCCTTATTCTGCAATTCAGAAAGAGGAACCATATAAGGCTCGCCCATAAGCACCGCACGCGCCTGCTGCATATTGCTTACATCGGCATAAACCGCAACATTGTCGTCGCAGTCGGCACATATTGCATTGGTACACACACTCGCCGCAGGAGAGTCGATATTCTCCACCGCGCCTATGGTAATCTCACCGTTGCGAAACTGTTCGCTACTCTCGATAGCCTTCTGATAGAGAGGATTATCGGTAACGTAGAATGCAGGATTCATGCCCGCCGAATTTATAGAGCCGCCACTGAATTCCACTCTTAGCATAGCCTTACCCACTCTGAAGTAACAGCTTCTCTCAATCTGACCTTTAATTTCGTATGTAATTTTCTTTTTCATTTCTGAGAATACTTTTTCAATAAAATTTTAACAGCTTCTTAAATGCACCGCAGCCCCTGATAGAAGAGAAGAAAAGAAGGGCTGCGGTGCGGACAAACTTTAACTATGCAAATGTTTCATTTTATATTTATGCAGCCATAATCTCGCCGGTAAACTCAATCCAGCTGCTGCCTGTGTATGTAACCACACTGCCGGCCGAGAACCACAATGTACTGCCATCGGCCTTGTAAACATCGGCTGTGAGAATAACCACATCATTCACAGCAGGCGTGTCGGGGAGCTTATCGGCACTTGTAACGTGCGAAGCACCGGGAATTGCACGCGAAGCGGCAGAAGCACCATTCACCCAGATGTGCGAGTAGCCCTTAAGACAGAGACAGTCGATGGTCATTACAACCTCGCGCTTAGCCTCTTCGCCCTCCACATTTTCGCTCTTGCAATCCTCGTTCTTCATCCAGTAGCGTACAAGACCATTCTCGTCGATGAGTCCGCCACAATGAGAATAACCGAGCGCATCGAGAGTAGGATCGTGAACAAGAGAAATGTCGCCGAAGACAGTGTGGATTTTAGAACACTCTATTCCGAAGACAGTGCTTCCGCCCATAGTAATGTTCTTGTGCAGTGTAAGGTCAATCTTCTGAATGTCGTTCAGCAACTGCTTGCCCAAGAGCCACACAGCCTTTTTAGAGCAGTTGTAACCGGTAAACTTCACCATCGAAAGGTTGATGAGGTCGGCAAAAGTGATGGTCGACGAAAGGTCATACTGACGCTTGAACTGCCAACGCAAACCCTTTGAGAAATAGTCCCACTGATAGCCCATGGCAGCATCCATCGCCTGCACCTTGAACTTACCGGGCTGTCCCACCCACGCTGTGCGGCAGCTCTCAAGACGGAACTGACGGAGCACAGCCTCAGCTATCTGGTTGTGGCTGAAGGGGAGACGCTTCTTCTGAGCCTTGAAATAATCACTCACAATGCTGTTGCACAACTGCTTCTGCAAATACATACGCTCGGGTACGGGAACGATGGTGCTGGGAGCGATGAATTTCTGTGTCTCATACGCAGCCGAAGAGAGAAGAATAATCTCTGTACCCGCAGGGATTGTGGGAACCACGCAATAATCATCGGTCGAATTTACTTTGGGACCGTTGACTGCCATAGCAATAGGTGCCTCGGTAGTGCTGTTCTTGCCCACAAAGAAGAGCATAAGGTCGACACCGGGAAGTTCATTCTGACCGGTAGTGTCAAAACCGTTCACACCCTTGCAGATGGCAGTGTAATACTCCTGAAAAATCTTGCGGTCGCCGGTTGTGGCAAAAGGAATTTCGGCACGTGTGGCATTTATGCCCTTGTACTCCGAACTTGTGTAAGCCTTCGAACGTTTCTCGTCAATCAGATAGTGGTCGACCTCAAAAGAGGTTACAGGCACCTGACGGGTAATTTTGCGCTTTATGGTATCGATGATACTCTCATCGCTCGCCACTTTTACAATCTCCGAATCAATCTCGGGCTGGATAAAGCCGTTGCCAAGTTCCGAAGCATTGGATACTGTGGTAGCCTCGCCGGGACCGTGGCCTCTCAAGCCTGAAATACCCGCCGAAGGCGACATTCCGGGAGAGACAACTGTTGCCATTGCCATAATAACAGAGCCGCTACCCTCTTCGAAGAAAAGAAGAGCAAGACTCACCAACGAAAGAAGAACAAACATAGGATTCTTCTTGATAAACATAAACACGTTTTTCATAAATTAAAAAATTAGTTATTAATAAGTTAAAAAATTACGCATTCAACGCCGCATCAATGAGCGAATTACCTTTGGAGCCTCTGCGACCACTCTGAGGAGGTGCCACACTGCTCATATTCTTGGGCAAGCCGTCGCCGAAATTCTCCTGCATGCGGCGTATATTTGTATTTCTGCCCTTAATGTTGCCTGCCTCAAAAGCATCTTCAACATCCTGTTCATAGCTCACAGCATGGTCGAGGGCAAGGCACACCTCAGGCGAATAACTGCCCGAAAGGATGGGAAACACCAACTGCTCCCATACACAATCCAGGAATTGCGCAGGCTCATAGCCACGCTCCTTGCAGAACTGCTCTATGATGGGACGGCTCGCCTCAAGATTGTCCTCGTATGTACGACGGTTGCGCGCAAGTTCCAATGCCTCTCGACGGCGCTCTTCGTCCATCATAAGCATCTCCTCGTACTCAGGCGAACCCTCCTCGAAATCCAAGAACGAACGGCCATAATAACGCGCCATTGCCGCATGGGCATTCCGTTTTCCGTTGACAACATCGGCAAGCAACTGGGCAAGCCGGGGGTCCTCACCAAGAACAGAAGCAAGCTGCCTGTTCTGTTCAACATTACGATAGAAGAAATCTGTCAGCTTCTTTTGCGACTGCGCATCGTCGAGCCTGAAATCATCGCCGAAATACTCCTTCATACTCTCTTCGAGGTCTGCATAAGGATTGACATTCGCAACCCCTGTGCCATCAATGGAGGCGACATTCTGCACACCATCCTGCATCGCAGCAGACCCCATTTCCTGATTCTGATAATTTTTGTTCATCTCAAATGTTTTTTTAAATCCGACGGCAAAGTAAATGCAGAAACCAAAGTTCGAGGTTGCAGAATTATCACTTATCGAAAAGATGGAAACAACTTTTTCATACAATAAAAAAAATGATTATCAAATATATTACCTAAAATGCAACGTTGCATTGCAATGTCGGTGGAAATAAGTAACTTCAAAAGTTGTCCCACTTTAAGCTAATCTTTGGACACATCTTTCAGTTTTTATATTTTGCTAATCTCTTTAAAATAAGAAACTTAAAAAAGCTGTCCCTCTTAAAGGGGGACGAGAACTTTTTTCCGAGAAAAAAGTTCGGAGGGGGTTCTTAACCCATCGTACTACAATTAACCATACTACGCGAGGAAAACCCCTCCGTCTTCAAAAACTGTCGTTTTTGAATCCACCTC
>JAFYLO010000054.1 GCA_017557045.1 Bacteroidaceae bacterium
CTCCCATTTGTTGTAGCACTCGATAAGGTTGCCCAATCCGAGGGGTTTCATATTGTCGTCGTAGAGTACAAGGCATAGTTCGAGTAATGCCTTTGAATCCTCCTCGCATGATGCTATGAGCGAGCGCACTGTGAAGCGCAGTTTGTCGAGTGTCTCCACGCTTATGTTGCCGGTGCTGTCGGCTATCTGCATGAAGAGTGAATATTTCTTTATTGTCTGCAAATTGCTCTCTGTAACCTCTATTGTGCGTGTGCCTGATGCGTTTGCTTGTATCGTGTACATATTTTTGGGGTTTATGTTATTCAATGGTGATTATTCTCTCGCCGTCGGCCTCTTCGGTGATTGTAACCTTTATGGTCTCTTCGGGCAGCAGCTCCTCGGCAAGTTCGGGCCATTCGATGAGACAGGTTGCGCCGCTGTAGAAGTAATCCTCGTATCCGAGGTTGTACAGTTCGGCAACCGATTTTATGCGGTACATGTCAAAATGGTAGATGGGGCATCCCTTGCCGTCGGCATATTCGTTTACTATGGCAAAGGTGGGTGAGTTTACCGTGTCGGTGACTCCGAGTTCTTCGCACAGGCTTTTTATGAATGTGGTCTTTCCCACACCCATCTTTCCGTAGAAGGCGAATATGCCTCCATCTTCCATCAGGGCTGCAAATTCTTTTGCGGCGGCAGGGTAGTCCTGCAATGTGTTTATTCTTATTGTGTGTCTGTTCATGGTTATGTTTTTTTATCTTCCTTTCGGGCGGAGAGTGGCCAATGGCACGAGCATCTCCTCCATAGATATTCCGCCATGCTGGAATGTGTCCTTGTAGTATCCTACATAGTGGTTATAGTTGTTTGGGTAGGCAAAAAAATCGTTGCCTGTTGCAAATATGTAGCTTGTGCTCAGGTTGGGCGAGGGTAGGAAGGCCTTTGCCGGCTCCTTTATTTCATATACCTCCTTCGGGTTGTAGTAGAGCGCCTTGCCCAGCTTGTAGCGCAGGTTGGTATTTGTGTTCTTGTCGCCCACTACCCTTATGGCATTGTCTACTTGCACGCTTCCGTGGTCTGTGGTTATTATTGTGGTGTAACCGCTGTCGGCAAGGTAGCGGAAGAGCTTCATTATAGATGAGTGGCGTAACCACGACAGGGTAATAGAACGGTAGGCGGCCTCGCTTGATGCAAGTTCGCGAACCATCACCGATTCGGTGCGTGCGTGTGAGAGCATGTCTATGAAGTTTATCACAAGCACGTTGAGCGCATTCCCCGATAGGCTTTTTATCGTGTCGAGATATTTTTCGGCAGCCTGTGAGGTTAGCACCTTATTGTACGAAAAACTGTCCTTGCGACGGAAACGGGCTATCTGTGTCTCTATGAGCGACGATTCGTTCAGGTTTTTTCCCTCGTCCTCCTCTTCGTCTACCCATAATGCGGGGTACATCTCCTTTATCTTCGAGGGCATAAGGCCTGAGAAGATGGCGTTGCGGGCATATTGGGTGGAGGTAGGCAGTATGCTGGTGTATAGCTCCTCCTCGATGGTGAACAGGTTGCCAATCTCGTTCATCAGTACGCGCCACTGGTCGTATCGGAAGTTGTCTATCACTATCAGAAATATCTTTTCGCCCTTGTCGAGCAGCGGGAAGACACGTTCCTTGAATATGTCGTTGCTCATCATGGGACGCTCTTTGCGTCCGCCCATCCAATCGAGGTAATTTCTCTTTATGAATTTTGCGAACATGTTGCTTGCTTCGCTCTTCTGCATCTTCAGAAGTTCGTGCATGCTGCTGTCGGCATTCTCAAGTTCAAATTCCCAAAAGACAATCTTTTTGTAGACATCCATCCAGTCCTCTATTGTCAACGAGTCTGAAATCTGCATGCCCAGCTTGCTCCAGTTCTGCTGGTAGGCGCTGTTGGCCTTTTCGGTTACAATCTCCTGTTTGTGTATGTTCTTTTTCAGGGCAAGCAGTATCTGACTGGGGTTTACGGGTTTTATCAGGTAGTCGGCTATCTTTGAGCCTATCGCCTGTTCCATAATATCCTCCTCTTCGCTCTTGGTTACCATCACTACGGGCATAGATGGGCGTATCTCCTTTACCCCCACAAGTGTTTCAAGCCCGCTTATTCCGGGCATGTTCTCGTCGAGCAGCATCAGATCGAAGTCCTCGGTGCGGCATAGTTCTATGGCATCGTGGCCGTTGGTTACAGTCGTAACTTCGTATCCTTTGGATTTCAGGAAGATTATATGTCCGTGCAGAAGTTCGATTTCATCGTCTGCCCAAAGTAATCTGTATGCCATATTTCAGGGAGGTTCTATAAATTAGTAATTTAATGTTCTTTGTAGGGCGGGGTTCTGTTTCGGCCGCTTTGGATTTCTCCGAAGTTCTTTTGCGCTCGTTGGAAATAAAAGCAAACTTTTATTCACTCGCTTAAGCGAACTTTTGGCTTTATTTTTGCATCTTTTTGATATTTGCTCAGTTGCGATGCCCGCATCGCGCCCTTACAAATATTAAAAATCTACTAAAAATAAAACTCAAAATCGTCTCGACCTAATTTATATAACCTCCCTTTATTTCTTTTTGTTATCTGCCTTGCCATCCTCTTTTTTCTCCTCTTCCGAGAAGTCCGGCTCGTCGAGCGTGTAGCCTTGTATCTCTATTTCGGGTATATTCGAGAAGTTCTGTTCGTAGAACTTTGCATATTCGCCGAAACTGTAGTGCTTAACAAGTATGTCGAGGTTGCCCTTTGAGATGAGCAGTATATTCATTCCTTCCAACAACTGTGAGGTCTCTTTGTTCTTGAAGAGACGGCGACGGTACTCGAATGCTTCGTCGAAGTTGAGGAATTCCTTTATTTGCAGTGTGGATATTGTGGCATATTTCACAAATTCCATTTCGAAATTGCGCACCATGTACTTTGTGAAGTTATAGCGTGCCATTTCGAAGAGCAGGCGCTTCTCGTCGAGCGAGTCGGTGGGGTAGGCAATTACCATATAGTAGGGCGTTGCACGCTCTTTGCTGAATTCGGGTATCTTTTCGTCGCCACTGCGTATGGTACCGTCGGTGCGACGCTCCCAGATGGAGGTTGTTATGCTGCTGTGCAGCAGGCGTCCTTCCTGCAATCCTTTGGCATACTCCTGTGCAAGGGCATTGACCTCTTCTTTCGACTTCAGCGCTATGAGGGCTTTTAGGGTTTCGAGTCCGCCCTTGTTGTCGTCGGTGTATAGTTGCGAGACTGCCTTCAGGAACATGAAGCGGGCGCGATGTGCTCCTTGCGGGTACATCTGTGCAGCCTGTTCGTTTCCGGCGATTACCTCTTTGTACTCCTCCTTTTCGAAGTGTGTGTATGCCTTCGCGTAGAGTGAATCCTCCTTGTGGCGCTTTACTATGGGGTTGTCGAAGAAGTCGGAGGCGGTTATTATCTGCGTGTATTTGCTGCCGGCGTAGTCGGTGATGAGTTTCTTGCGATACTCTTCGGCCTTCTCCTGTTCATCCCATCGCGAGCAGGAGAGATAGAGATAATAGTATATTTCGTCGGCCTTTTCGTGCTTCGGGAACTCCTTTATGATGCGCTCAAAAGTGGCAATCGTGTGCTCTTTGTCGTTGAGCTGTTCCTTGTATATTATACCTGCTTGATAGAGCGATTCGGCGAGTATCTTTTTGGATGCGGCTAACTGTTCGTCGGTGCGGGGTATCTGGCGCATATAGTATTCGCGTGAGGTGGGGTCGTTAGCGAGCGAGTCGGCTTTTGCCTGCTCTGCGCTCTGTGTGGCTTGTGTGTCGCTCTGCACAGTGGCTGCGCTGTCGCCCTTGACGGTTGCTAAGCTGTCGCCGGGGAGTGTGCTGAGGCTGTCGGTGGCGATGCTGTCCTGTTGTGCCGACTTTATGGTGCTTTTGCTCAGTCGCCAATAGTCTCTTAAGGGACGCTGTCCCCACTTATCGACGAAGCTGCTGTGTCCCTGTGTTACCAGTTGCTGGTTGTAGAAGTACCACTGCATCTCTCCGCTGGACATGGAGTTTCCTACATTGGCCATGATGTTGAGTGCTTGGTTGGGGTCGGCAGGCTTGCCGGCGTCCTTTTTCTTCTCGCTGCGCGATTTAAGCTTTTCCTGTCTTTTTACTTCGGCTATCATGGCATCGAGTATGGGAAATAGTTCCTCTTCGTTCATAGATGCCCATTTCAGCAGGTTGTCCTGTAATTCTATCGCATCGGTGTGCTTCACCAGGTTGGTGAGTACCGCCGCACGCAGTTGTATTGTTTCAATGCCGGGATATTCGACAGTGAGCAATGTCGAGGCCTGTTGGTAGTTGGGGAGGGCTTTTGAGAATTTGCCCTGCTCCCAATAGAATTCGGCAAGGCGCAGATGCAACAGTCCTGTTCCGTAGTTTTTGGTGGTGGCATCGGCAATGCCTGTTTCGTAGACATCTATGGCCTTTGCGGTGTCTTTTGCTGCCATGTGCACGTTACCGAGAGCATAGTGCAACTGGCCGAGGTGGCTTGTGTTCTTCGGCTGCTTTATCATCTTTTCGAGTGAACGGATGATTTTCTTGCTCTGCTGATCGGTCATCGTTTCGGTGAGCTTGATACGGGCATTTATTTCAAGATCGTACAAAGGACCTTGCAACAGCACTTTTTCGAAATATTTGAAGGCTTTTGTGCTGTCGCCGCGGTTCATATATAGTTGACCGAGCAGATAATATTCGCGTGCCTTTTCGGTGCGTGTGATCTTTGGCCTCTTGAGCATTGTCTCTATGTGGGGAATTGCCTCGTCGTATCGCTCCTGCTTGTAGAGCAGGTTGGCATTGGCCGTTGCCCAAATATATTTGAGCCCGGAGGGGAGGCTGTCGCGCTTTACGCGAGAGAGGAGCTCTTCTGCTTCGTATAACCAGTCGAGCTGCGAGTAGCAGAGCGAGAGGCGTATGCGTGTCTCGGCAAGCACTTCGGGGTTGGTGGCATACAGGCGCTCCATGTATATGTATGTGCCGGCGGCCTCCATGAAGTTGCCTTGCAGGTATTGGGAATTTGCCATCATCATCCACACTTTATGCATGAAGGGATTGAACTCCTTCTGCTCATAGAAACGGCGCTCCTTCTCGGTCAGTTTCTGTCCGGGTTTGCGCTTGGGTTTTTTCTTTATCGAGTGGTTCTTGATGGCTTTCTGTGCCTTTTCGATGGCGCGGTTGAAGTTTACCGAGCCCAATTTCTGTGATGCGGGGTTGCTGTTTATCAGCAGTGGAATCTGTTGCAGGTAGTTGTCCTTGTGGCCGTCTATCTGCGCAAGACACCCTGCCACGTATGCCTGTTTCCCGTTGTGATATGTGTTGTATTTCGCCGAGAATGAGTGGTACATACGTGTCTGCTTGGTGTTGTGCTTGCGGCTGGCGCAGTTGCACAAGGCAAGCATCAGTGTTGCCGTGAATATGTATATGAGTGCTTTTCTCAAATGGTGATTGCGTTTAAGCCGTAAAGTTAGGATTTTTTCTGCTCAATACGAAGCAAACATCATATTATTAACTTCTCTTTTTGCTTTTTATTGTGTTGCAGATGTATCTTGCCGATGCGCAGAGGGTATATAGGCCTATCGAACAGACTATAATTGCAGCGCCGCCGGGAATGTCGAGCGCAAAGGAGAGCAACAGGCCGCATACGCTTGCCATGTAGCCGAAAATGATTGACAGGGCTGTTATTTTCTTGTAATCTGCCGTGAAGAGCATTGCTGTCATCTGCGGCACTGTGAGCATAGATATTACAAGTATCACACCTATCATTCGCAGGCAGGCTACAATTGTCAGTGCTATGAATATCATCATTACAGTCTCTATCGCTTCGACCGGCAAGCGGCGTGAGCGGGCAAATTCCTTGTCGAATGCTATGGCGACGATGGCGCGGTACATTATGGCAGTGAACAGCACCGATGCGATGCCTATTGCCGCAAGTACAATGATGTCCGTGGTTGTAACAGTGAGTATGTTGCCGAACAGATAGGTCGAAAGCTCGGCAGTGTATCCGGGTGTGAGAAAACAGAAAATGACTCCCATAGTCATTCCAAGCACCCAAAGCAGTGCTATTGCCGAGTCTTCCCTGATCTCCTTGTGGCGGCCAAGAATCTGTATGCCCAATGCCGAAGCTACGGCGAATATGAATGCCCCAACTGTGGGGCTGAACGAGAAGAACATTCCCATTCCCACTCCTCCGAACGATGCGTGCGTTATTCCTCCGCTGATAAAAAGCAGTCGTCTTGAAACAACATATGTGCCGGTGATTCCGCACAGGATGGAGGCGAGCAGTGCGCCTGCGAGTGCGTTTCTGAAAAACAGGTAGTCGAGTAATTCTGTCATATAAGAAAATGATATACAGATTGAACCCGCTTGTGGCAGTGAGTACTATTGCAGGATAAGCAGGATCTCGTCCTTAATCTCCGCAGGAACCTCTATTCCGCGCTGTTGCAGGCACTGTACCCATTGGTCGACCTCTTCGCTCTTCATGGTGTAGAGCACGTTGCGGAACTCCTCAATCTCCTCTTCGGAATACTCCTCCGGGCTGCGTCCTTTGTAGGCATCAAGTTCCTCGTCATCGAAGTAGAGTGATTCCTTGTCGAGACCCTTCTCGCACACAGTGTGCCGTCCGCAACAGCCGCCCTCGACGTCGTGGTGCTCCTCGGGCTGCGGTTCGCCTTTTCTGCGGGCATTGTAAAGCAGGTAGGCTACAACTATTATTGCAAGTAGGACAAACAGTATGATGGTTTTGTTCATATAATTGATGATTTGCTATGCAAAGGTATGGAAATTTGCCATATACGGCAAGCGTACAGGGTGTTACTTTGTTGCGTAAAGCGAATTTTTACAAAATGTAATGTATTGAGGAACTTATATGTTAAAAATGTATTAAATTGTATGCCGATTCGATAATATATATTATTTTTGCCAAGATATTTGATTGTATTCGCGTGTGGCAGAATCTTTTGCCCCGCAGGGTGTCAATCGTAGACAATGAAATTTCTTAAAACAATAATAACAATGGACAAATTCAGCTACGGCTTAGGTATGAACATCGGCCAGAATCTGGCCTCTATGGGTGTAAGCACACTCGAATTCGCAGATTTTGTTAAGGGAATGCAGGATGTGCTTTCCGGCAAACAGACAGAGATAACAGTTGTTGAGGCTCAGAATGCCATCAATGATTTTTTCAACAAACTCACTGAAGAGAAGTATGGCAAGACCAAAGAGAGCGGCATTGCCTTCCTTGAGGAGAACAAAAAACGCGAAGGCGTTGTAACCCTCCCCAGCGGTCTTCAGTATGAGATTATCAACGCAGGTTTGGGCAAGAAGCCTACAGCTGCCGACAGAGTACAGTGCCACTACGAGGGTACACTCATCGACGGCACAGTATTCGACAGCTCAATCAAGAGAGGTCAGCCCGCAGTCTTCGGCGTGTCTCAGGTGATTGCCGGATGGGTTGAGGCTCTTCAGCTCATGGGTGAAGGCTCAAAGTGGAGACTCTACATCCCCTACGACCTTGCATACGGTGCAAACGGTGCGGGCGAGATGATTCCTCCCTACAGCGCACTTATTTTTGATGTAGAACTTATAAAAGTATTGTAATTTATATTATCACGAAAAAATGAAAAAGATTGTATTTTTGGTATCTCTTGTTGCTGTTGTGCTTACATCATGCGGCGGTGGCAAGAACATGAGAAACGTATCTCTCAAGACTACTCAGGACTCATTGGCATTTGCAGTGAGCCTTGCAAAATCAGAAACATTGAGCGACATCATCTATCTCCAGCTTGGTGTAGATTCTGCTCACATCGATGAGTTTGTACGCGGTGTGTGCGATGCATTCCCCATGAGCGACGACAAGAAGTCTGATGCTTATGTGAAAGGTCTTTCAATCGGTTCACAGGCTGCAAACGTATACCTCAATGCAAACGAGGAGGTATATCCCGGTGATTCAGTGAACAAGCTCGATAGAGAGATGTTCCTTGCAGGTCTTATCGCAGGTGTATACAACGATGGCAAAATCATGTCTTCAGAGGCTGCTGTTGAATACTCTGACAGAGTAATCTACCGTCAGGCAAGTGAGGACTTCATGGCTGAGAATAAGACACAGCCCGGTGTTGTGGCACTTCCCAGCGGTCTCCAGTACAAGATGGAGGTTGAGGGTAAAGGTCCTGTAGCTACAGCAGTCGACACAGCATACGTAATCTACAAGGGTACACTTCCCAACGGCAGAACATTTGACAGTTCACGTGGCAAGGAGGTTGCATTCCCCGTTTCAGGTGTAGTTCCCGGCTTCTCAGAGGCTTTGCAGGTTCTCCCCGAGGGTACAAAATGCAAAATCTATCTTCCCTGGAACCTTGCGTACGGCAAGAGCGGTACAAGAGGTATTCCTCCCTACAGCGCACTTATCTTCGACATTGAGATTATGCGCGTAGTAAAGGCTAAGAAGTAATAATTGCAAACCATGTCCGCTGCCTGCTGTAAAGCGGGTGGCGGATTTATACACTATTACAAATATGAAAGGCGGCGAATGCAAGACAGACAGTCTCGATCTTAAAATATTGAGCATAATTTCGAAGGACGCCCGCATTCCGTTCAAGAATGTGGCAGAATCGTGCGGAGTATCACGTGCGGCAATACACATGCGTGTGCAGCACATGATAGATATGGGAGTCATCATCGGCTCAAGCTACGAAGTGAACATGAAACGCCTCGGATTCACCACCTGCACATATGTAGGAATCAACTTCGAACGCGGCTCAATGTATCGCGATGTAATAAAACAACTCGAAGAGATTCCCGAAATTGTCGAGTGCAGCTACACGACAGGCCCCTATTCGGTTATGATAAAAATGTATGCCCGCGACAATGAACAGCTTATGGAACTTCTCAACGGCAAGATACAGAAAATTCCCGGAGTGGTAAGCACAGAAACAATGATAGTGCTCGACAATAGCATAAAAAGAAATTTACCATTATAATATATAAATATATGGCAACGGAACAGTTCGAGGATAAATTCAATCTCAATAGTGAATACAATGAACTGCACCGCAAATATCCGATGAGCGGCCGCCGGCCGCTCATCGGCATTTCGGGCAACTTCAGCGAAGGCAACTGCTGTCTTGCAAACGGGTATTACCTATCGGTTCTCGAAGCAGGCGGAACACCTGTTATAATCCCTCCATACCCCCATAGAGAACAGTTGCTGAGCACCATAGAAATGCTCGACGCCCTTGTGCTGTCGGGTGGGGCGGATATTGACCCTCGCTACATGAACGAAGCGCCCGACTACAATCTGTTGCACAACATCAATCCCGCCCGCGACGAGCAGGAACTTATGCTTGCCCGCCTCGCTGCCGACCGTCAGATACCCATTCTCGGCATCTGCCGTGGCATACAGACTATGGCAGCTGCATACGGCGGCAGAGTACATCAGGATATTTACGCAGCTCTCGGCGATGGACTTCTTGTGCATAGTCAAGAGGAGGAGCGTAGCATTGCAACTCATTCAGTTGATATTTTTGAGGGCTCGCTGTTGCACAAACTCTTCGGTGCGACATTGGCTGTAAACAGTTTTCATCATCAGGCTGTATCGCAAGTGCCCGACGGTTTCCGCATTACTGCTGTTGCCACAGATGGAGTAATAGAGGCAATGGAGAGTGACGATGGCCGTCCGATGGTAGGCGTGCAGTGGCATCCCGAATGTTTTATTCTTAAAGATGGCAACCGTGTGATGCTGCCTCTCTTTGAATGGCTCGTCTCCGAGGCTGCGCTCTACAGAGCGGCTCGCACCCTGCACTCACAGATGATAACATTGGATTCTCACTGCGATACCCCTATGCTTTTTGCCGGCGGTTACGACCTTGCGGAGCGCAGTGCAGTGGCACTTGTGGACCTTCACAAAATGGATGAAGGCGGCCTCGATGTTGCAACAATGGCGGCCTATCTCAAACAAGAGGCCCGCGACGAAGCGTCGCTGCTGCAAGCAACAGAAAAGGCGTGGAGCTTGCTCGATGGCATACGCCAAAGAGTGGAATGCAGTGGTGGCAACGCAGTAATATGCACAACTCCTCAGCTGGTGGCAGAGGCCAAGAAACAAGGCAAAAAGATAATAATGCCGGCAATAGAGAACGGGTATGCCATAGGAGCCGACCTTGCCAATATTGAAAAGTTCCGCGATGCAGGCGTTGTTTATATGACACTTTGCCACAATGGCGACAATGACATCTGCGACTCGGCACGCGGCGCAGCTGAGCATGGCGGCCTTAGTCCTTTCGGGCGCGAAGTGGTCCGCGAGATGAATAGGGTTGGCATGATGATAGACCTTTCTCATGCATCGGAAAAGAGTTTTTACGATACACTTGAAGCAAGTGCAGCTCCTGTCGTCTGCTCCCACTCGTCGTGTAAGGCTTTGTGCAATCACCCTCGCAATCTCACCGACGATCAGTTGCGGGCAATAGCCGCTAAGGGTGGAGTGGTGCAGATAACAATGTACAAAGGCTTCCTCGTTGACGAGGGTGAAGCAACGCTTGCCGATTTTCTCCGCCACCTTGAACATGCAATCGAAATAGCGGGAATCGACCACGTAGGCATCGGTACGGATTTTGACGGCGACGGCACAATTCTCGGATGCCGCGACGCATCGCAGATGATAAATCTCACGCGCGAACTTCTTCGTCGCGGATATGATACAACCTCAATAAGGAAAATTTGGGGCGAAAACTGGCTGCGAGTGATGGCTATGGTTCAAAACAATGCCTGAAAGCACGAATTTTTAGTGAAAAAAATAAAATTTTTTGTAAAGAAAATATATCATAAAATTTTACTTGAATTTTTATTTATATTTGCAACAGTGAAAATAAGTAAGAATACGTAAAAATAGAAAAACATGAACAAACTGCTTAAACTGTTCGGACTTATAGCAATTCTTGGAGTATTCTCATCGTGCAGCAACGACGATGACAGTTTGAATGTTCCCAAGTATATGTCTGCCAAAAAATCGACAGAAGTCCGCTTTATAAAAAATCAGAAGACAAGAGCCTGTGATGTAAACGGCAATATGTGGGTAACAAAGCCCGCGCCTGTAACAGCCGAGGAGGCTGCCGAGGTGTTGGCATACATAGCCACCGACCCCGACTATTGCGATGCGCTACCCCCTTATACCCGCTATTTCATACAGCATGTAGGCGGTGCTCACCATCTCTACTCCTATGTTGACTGGAACGGCGCTCTCCATACAGGCATAAACGGTACAGCAGGCTTCGAGAATCTGCAGGTGCTCGAAAACAACGGACAATGGCAACATGTGTACAACTTCAACGCAGGAAAGTGTGATAACGCTGCAACAAACAACTCGTCGTTGATGACAGACGGTTTCAACGGTATCAAGGCGATGGCCGAATATGCAAGCAGTTGGGTGGATGCATACAGAATCTATTACTTCAAAGGCAACTACTACATAGGTCTCGACTTCTATGCAAAGAAGGGCGACGGAGTTGTTGAGAACGATAGCATTTACGATGACTGGGTGCTGAAGATTGTTCCCGAAAATATCGGTTCATCAGATGATGATGACAATGGTGATGACAACAGCGATAATGGCGACGACAACGGTGATAATGGCGACGATAACGATGATAATGGCGATGACAACGGCGGTGTTGTTCCCGATACCATTGTTCCCGGCAAAGGCGAAGTGGAATTTGATGTTCACCAGCAGGAGCACCAGGATTGGAACGAAATAAAGACTACCGTTCACTTGAGAGACAGCGTAGATGTACGCATCCTCATCCCCGTACCCTGCGAATACATTGCAGTGCCCGACGACTTTGATATCCGCTCAGGTGCCGACTACACATATATCACCGAAAAGCAGATTGTAACATACACTGTGGCAGGTCAGGAATTTGAAACAGAGGTTATAATCAACCACACAATCGAAGGCATAGAGATTCTTATCTCAGGTACCGAGTGCAAAGAGGCGCTCAAGGTGGCCCGCGCAGTATATGCAGACGGTCTTACATTTGAGATTCACAGCTATGTGTACAGCGTAGTTGACGAAGAGACCATTTGGGGCTGGTTGAAGAATACCGAATGTCCGCAGACCTCGTGGAGCAAATGGCCTAAGAGTGGCGATTGCTGCACCCATACCTACGGACAAGTATCCTCGGCGTTCTATCCCGATGAAGAAATCAAGCACGACAAGAATGTAGAATAATACATGTGCAATTATAAAAATGTGTGCAGGGCAAACCTCTGCACACATTTTATTTTACAGCAAATAGTCATTGGGGGGTATAAAAACTCCTGCTCGAAGTGTAGAAAAGTGCCAATTGGAAGAAAAAATCAGATATTTTTAAAATTTTCTTCAAAAATCCATTGCGGTTTGAAAAATTAGTTCTACCTTTGCAGAGCAAAACCCAAGCGGGGTGTAGCTCAGCCCGGTTAGAGTACGCGTCTGGGGGGCGTGTGGTCGCTGGTTCGAATCCAGTCACCCCGACTGGAAAAGCCTCGAAAATCGAAAGATTTTCGAGGCTTTCGCTTTTTTTGTCTGCACTATTCGGCCCGGCGTAAATAATTGATGCGCTACCGTGAAAACCTGAAGTGCGTCCTTGATACTTTCATGAATTTTCCCATTTCTCTTTGTTTTTTTGTTGAGACTGATGTAAATCTTTTCAGTTGTAATGTAAGCTCTATTAGTTAATCGCTCTAAAAAGTGTCAACCTTTTCCAGGGATAGTCAGCATAAATATCAAATTTATTTTGGTTTTAAAGTATTAGTTTGTATTTTTGTGCTGTTTTGTAAAGTTGTATTTAATAAAATAGAGTATGTCAATATCAAGAACTATATTAAAACAGGTGATGCTTGACAATCAAAATGATATTGAAAAATACAATATCCTTTATCGCGACTTTGATTTGGATTCTTTTCCTTTGCAAGTTTTTGTAGGGGTAAGACGCTCGGGTAAGTCATTCCTTCTTTTTCAAAAAATGCGTATGATGCTTGATGCCGGATACGGCTGGGAAGATATGCTGTATTTGGATTTTGAGGATACAAGACTTGATAGTTTTACAAAAGAGGATTTCAATCTAATACTTGAATGTCATCAGGAGATGTACGGAAAACGACCAATGCTCTTCCTTGACGAGATACAAAACATCGAAGGCTGGGAGAAATTTGCCCGTAATCTTGCTGACAAGAAATACAGCGTCTTTATCACCGGAAGCAATGCAAAGATGCTCTCTCGTGAAATCATGTCTGAGCTGGGCGGCAGATATTTACCCGTAGAAGTTTATCCGCTGAGTTTTAAGGAATTTCTGAATCATACAAGTGTAGCATATGACGAACAGGCATTAACCGCAACAGAGACCAAGGCGCGCTTTATGAGAGCCTATCAAGAATATATTACTTGGGGAGGATTGCCGGAATCGGTTAATCTGCCTGTTAAGAGGCATTATTTATCAAGTGTGTTCCAAAAAATATACCTTGGCGACATTGTACAACGTAACAATATATCCAACCCTAAACAGTTGCAGCTAATGGTGAAAAAGTTGGCTGAGAGTGTAAAACAACCTATATCATATAATAGATTGTCAAAGATTCTTTCAAGTGTTGCCGGTCGCATAAGTGTACCTACTGTTTCGTCGTATGTAAACTACTCCGAGGATGCTTGGCTGTTATTGCGTTTGAGGAATATTGCTTCTGCGTTTTCAGAGAAAGAGAGTGTATGCAAATATTATTTTATCGATAACGGCCTTCTATCACTTCAATTGCAAAATGTAGAAACCACACTTCTTGAAAATATGGTAGCACTCTCCCTGTTCCGTAAATATGGGCACGATATGGACAATGAACGCGTATATTTCTACAACGCCAATATAGAAGTCGATTTCTATGTTCCTGAAGATGGATTGGCTATACAGGTAGCCTACTCATTGAACGATGAGCAGACAAAAGAACGTGAAGTGACAGCCTTAGCTAAGTTGCCGAATGTTCATCCCTGTAGTCGTCGCATAATAATCACTTATGATGAAGAAACCACCTTTACCGACCTGCATGGAACAATAGAAGTTATCCCGTGCTGGAAATGGATGCTGTATTAAACATTTCCGGGCAGAATAAAAAGAAACCACCTTCCCCCATAACTCTTCGCTATGGGTAAGGTGGTTTAATAGTCTATATACTTTCATTTATGGAACTGGGCTATTTTAGAAGTTGTTTGAATTTTATTTAATGATTATCAAATATATTACCTAAAGTACAATATTGCATTGCAATGTTGTTGGAAATTAGTAACTTAAAAAGTTGTCCCTCTTTAAGGGGGACGAGAACTTTTTCTATGGAAAAAGTTCGGAGATATTACAAAACTTAGAGATTACCTTTAAAACAGTCTGGTAATTTTTAGAG
>JAFYLO010000055.1 GCA_017557045.1 Bacteroidaceae bacterium
GTTTCTCTGTTTGCGGCCCTGTCTGTGGCTGTGCCGTCGGTGTCAATGGTAATTTGCGTTATTGTGGGTATTATATTACGGAGTGTATTTGTAAGCAGTAGGGAGAGTGACTGCGCTGCTTCTTCCTCGTCGTTGAATTCGCTTGAGAGAGGAAAAGTGGTCAGTTCGTGGCAAAGATGTTGCAGTGATAGCAACTTCTTTGTGTATGCCTTGTTGCTTGTACGCCAACGGCGTATGAGGTGTATCGAGAGTATGGTTGTGAGGATAAGCAACGCTACGAGCAGGGTGAGTGTCTTTTGCATTCTGTCGGCGCTCTGTCGGGCATGGTTTATGCGGCTCTCTATCTCTCTGTTCTGTCGTGTGATGTGCAGAAGATCGAGATAGCTGTTGCGGTTCATGTCGGAGGCCTCCTTGTTGCCGAGTGCGGCATAGGCGCATGAGGCTTCGTTGCGTATGAGAAGCATACACTCGGGTATGCTTGCAATGTCGCTATGTGCCATTCTTTGTGATTCGGGACTCTCTTCTGTCTGGTGTAGGGTATAAGGGGGGAGATTATCGGCGTTCTTGCTGTAGTCGTTGTAGTATTGGTTTATTTCGTCTATTGCATGTGCTGCCACTTTTAGTGCTTTTTCGTATTCGCCGTTGTAAGTGTGGCACGATGCGAGGATGGCGAGACCTTTTATTGTCATGTATCGGTCTCCGTAACTGTGGAAGGCTTCGAGGGCTTCGGTGGCGAGTTTACGTGGAAGTTGTGTCAGTGGCAGTGTGTCGCTGTTGAGGTCTGCGAGCATGGCGGGCGATATTTTGCTGATGCTGTCGGCGGTGGACTGGTCGCGCAACATTGTGGCGAGCATCAGTTTGTAATGCCCGGTTAACCATTGGTAGCCTTTGAGTCGGGAGCGTGTGGCGCCGCGGAAGAGTATACGGAAGCGTTCGGCGAGGGTGTTGCTTCTTGAGGAGGCGTTTACGAGCTCGGCATTGAGTATGGTGGCTGTGTCGCTTGTCAGGGGAAGGATCTGTTGCAGCTCGGTTACTGTGTTTGCGTACTTTTCGTACATTCCCATTGCTGCGTAGTGGTTGGCAGAGAGTATGTGGAATTCGAGTCGTTGTCCGTTGTATTTTGTTATGTGGGCGGGTGTGAGGTTGGATGCTTCTTCGTCTATGCGTTGCATTGTGCGTATGGCTTTGGCGCGGTAGTCGTGGTATTTACGGTCTGCCGATGTGCGGTTGCTTATGCGCATTATGCCGAGTATGGCTTCGAAACGTTCCAATTCGTTGTCGGTGTGGGATATGATGCTGTCGTATGTTTTTTGGGATTTTTCATAGTCCATTTGCATGAAGGCTATGTAGGCACTGCTGTTGGCGAGTGTGCCATTGCGGTCGGGGGTGGCTTCGCGGATGACGGAGCCGAGTGAATCGATGCTTATGAAGCGGGCTGTGTTGAGACGGTTGTATAGTTGAGCCTGCTCCCCGTCGGTCAAGGCGGGACTGCCGCCACAGGATGATATTGTGGCGGTGAGTGTTATCAGCAGCAACTTCAGTATGTGTCTCATCGTGATGTTATTGTAGCGAGGAGGCGGCTGTACCACGTGGTACAGCCGCATGTATATGTGATTTATTCGAATTGTATTTCGCCAAAGTATTCGGGAAGGTGGAAGTTGGGGCGGGGGTAGTCTATCTTGTTCCATGAGAGGAAATGGGGGGTGGGGAGGTTGTCGCCACATTTGTAGAAGTTTGCGCGCATTGTCTTGCCGTCCCAGCTCTCTATCTTGTGGTTGAAGAGTGTGGCTGCGGGGATTATTTCTATTATGCTCCAGCTGTTCTCTCCTTCGCGCAGGCCGAAGTTGTCGGTGCCGAGGGTGGGAATGCGTTTAATTGTGGCGAGGGTCTCAAGGGGCATTCTTTCTGTCTCTTTCGCGGTCGCGTGGCAGGCTACAAGCATTTTGCCTATGCAGGTGCATTCGAAATTGTAGTATGTGTCGCTGTCGGGGGCGATGAACATCTCTACGCAGGGATCGGTCCACACTTCGCCGAAGTCTTCTGTTATCTTTGAGTGGATGTCTTTTTCTGTTACTTCGAATTGCAGGTATATGTTTGTCCCGTCGTGGAATATCTTGAAGCTTGCTTCGGGGGTATAGGGGTATTCTTCGGGCCAGTTGCAGTTGGTTATTCCGTTGGCTGTAAGTGTTGCGAATATCTCTTTAAGCTCTTCGGTGCTGTTTGTTGCGGGTATGATTTTTGGTACTTTTAGTGTATTCATGGCGTTTGTTTTTATTGTTTGCCAAATGTAGCAAGAATTATCGGGAATTGCAACAGCTTCTTATTGTTTGTTGTGAACCGGTGAAATCAGAAAAACAAGAGGACGGAGTTTTTACTCCGTCCTCTGTGGCATTTGGAAATATACTCTTTGATTAGTATGCAAAGAGGGGGTATTCGCTCATGTACTCGTTTACGCGACGACGTACTGTTGCTATTACCTTTTCGTCTTCGGGTGCGTTGAGCACTGTCTCTATCATTTCTGCAATTACGGGCATGAAGTCCTCTTTCACTCCACGAGTGGTGATAGCGGGTGTTCCCAAACGGATACCTGAAGTCTGGAATGCGCTGCGTGTATCGAAGGGTACCATGTTCTTGTTTGCTGTGATGTCGGCTGCCACGAGTGCCTTTTCGGCTACCTTACCTGTGAGTTCGGGGTATTTGCCGCGGAGGTCTACAAGCATTGAGTGGTTGTCTGTTCCGCCTGATACGATGCCGAAACCGCGCTCAATGAGTGCGTTGGCAAGTGCTGCTGCATTTTTCTGCACCTGAGCCTGGTATTCTTTGAATGAGGGCTGCAATGCTTCGCCGAATGCTACTGCCTTTGCTGCAATCACGTGCTCCAGAGGACCGCCCTGTATGCCGGGGAATACTGCTGAGTCGAGCAACTGAGACATCATCTTTATCTCGCCTTTGGGTGTTGTCTTGCCCCAGGGGTTGGGGAAGTCCTTGCCCAATAGGATTACACCGCCACGGGGACCGCGGAGTGTCTTGTGGGTGGTTGATGTTACTATGTGGGCATACTCGAGGGGGTTGTTCAGCAGGCCTGCTGCGATGAGTCCTGCGGGGTGTGCCATGTCAACCATGAGGAGTGCACCTACGCTGTCGGCTATTTCGCGCATACGTTTGTAATCCCAGTCGCGTGAGTAGGCCGATCCGCCACCGATGATGAGCTTGGGACGTTCGCGCTCTGCGACTTCTGCCATCTGTTCGTAGTCTACGCGGCCTGTCTCCTTGTTGAGGTTGTATTCGCAGGGAGTGTAGAGGATTCCTGATGTGTTTACGGCTGAACCGTGTGAGAGGTGTCCGCCGTGGGCGAGGTTGAGTCCCATGAACTTGTCGCCGGGGTTGAGCACTGCAAGGAATACTGCTGCGTTGGCCTGTGCACCTGAGTGGGGCTGTACGTTTACCCATTCGGCGTTGAACAGTTTTTTGAGTCTTTCGCGTGCGATATCTTCTACTATATCTACCACTTCGCAACCGCCATAGTAGCGTTTGCCGGGGTAACCTTCTGCGTATTTGTTTGTGAGGAATGAACCCATTGCCTGCATCACTTCGTTGCTTACGAAGTTTTCTGATGCGATGAGTTCGATGCCTTTAAGCTGGCGTCTGTGCTCTTTCTCTATGAGCTGGAATACTGTGTTGTCTCTTTCCATAATCTTTATTTTGTTTTTTTATTCTTGTCAGTAAAAATAACCGCTGTTTGCGCAGTTGTGAACTGCAAAGATAAGTATTATTCAGCAAATAGAAAAATAGAAGCGGATTTTAGAACAAAAAATTGTTTGATTTCGTACTATATAATAATAGAGACCTCCAGTCTATTATGCATTGGAGGTCTCTATTGCTATGTAATTGCGATTTACTGGTACATGAATCGCTTGATGCTCTGCTTGGGTGTTTTCTCGAACGGTTCGTCGCGGAACTCGCAGTCGTTGATGCGGCTGTACGCGGGAAGTTCGCTGTTCATCTTCATTACCTCGTCGCGCAACTGCTGTTTCAATGCTTCAGCTTCGATGCCTGCGCTCTTGGCTGCTGCCCAATCTACGACAAGCAGGGCTATGATGGAGTTCTTGCGGCCTACCGCGAGTGATTCTGACACAAAGGGGATTGAGTTGAGTTTATCTTCAATCTCTTCGGGGTAGACGTTCTGTCCGCTTGAGGTAAGTATCATGTTCTTGCAACGTCCTTTGATGAATACGTTCTCTTTTCTGTCTATGATACCCATGTCGCCGGTCTTGAGCCATCCGTCGCCGGTGAATACTGCCTTTGTTGCCTCTTCGTTCTTGTAGTATCCCATCATTACAAAGGGGCCTTTCACCTGTATCTCGCCGAGTACTTTTGAGGGGCGGGGCGAGTCTATTCTCAATTCTATAGGACGAGCGGGCTTACCGCATGAGCCGGCTGCAAATTCGCTCTTGTCGCAGTATGAGATAAGGGGACCGCACTCTGTCATACCATAGCCTACTGAGTAGGGGATGCCTATCTTGCGCATTGTATCTTCTACCTCCTTGTTGAGGGCTGCTCCGCCGATGAGGAAGCCTTGAGTGAGTTCACCACCGAATGTAGCAAGAAGTTTTTTGCGGACACCTGAGAGAATGATATTTCTGACTCCGGGGATTGAGAGCATTATTCGCATTGCGGGTTTGCGCAGTGTGGGGATTACCTTTGAACGGAATATCTTTTCGAGTACCAAAGGTACGGTGAGGAACATGAAGGGTTTTACCACAGCGAATGCTGCGAGCATCTTTGCGGGTGTGGGTTTTGCACCGAGGATGGTGATGTGGCATCCTCCTGCCATGGGGAAGAGGAAGTCGAATGTGAGTCCGAACATGTGTGCCAACGGGAGCACAGAGAGTATGTGTCCTCCGGGCTTCAAGGGTATCTTGCGCAGGGCAAAGTCAAGGTTTACCGAGATGCTGCGTGCCTGAAGCATTACTCCTTTGGGTGAACTTGTTGTTCCTGATGTGAAACTGATAAGAGCAAGGTCGTCGAGTGCCTTTTCGTCTTTCTTGTAGTTGACCATATCAGTTGTTACGCCGGCAGGGAATTTCTGTGCGAAGAGATTATCCCATGCTTCGGTAGCTTCCTTGAATTTGGGGTTGAAGGTTGCAAAGGGTTTCATCTCCTTTACGTCCAATACGCCGAGGAATTCCTCTTTTCCCTCTATTATTGCGAGTGCATCTTTGTCGTCTTTGAATCCGTTATAACAGGTGGAGTCGGCTATGAGAATCTTTGAGTCTGCAAAGCATGACAACTCGACTACCGATTTCGGAAGAAAATCGGGTAGCAGGGGCACTATCACGGCGTCGTATGTTACGATTGCCATGAATGCCATACCCCATTCGGCTGAGTTTCTTGCGCAGAGTGCTATTTTATCTCCTTTGGAGATACCGCACTCATTGAATAGAATGTGGTATTTTTCTATTCCGCGTGCTACGTCGCCGTATGTCAAGGTGTTTGCGCCGAAGTTTGTGAACATGGGAGAATCCCAGTATTTTTTCACTGATTCGGCAAAATGGTTCAGATAGTGTTCCATAAGTTCTAATTTAAATAATAAATTTGCTTTTGTGTGTGTTGTTTTAAAAACAGCCGTCACTCTTTGGGAGGACGGCTGTCTTGTGGTGTAGTTTTGTGTTATTATTGGTACATGAAGCGTTTGATGCTCTGCTTGGGAGTTTTTTCAAACGGCTCAGGTCTTAATTCAATGTCATTTACACGGCTGTATGCCGGGAGGTCGACGTTTATCTTCTTTATCTCTTCGCGAATCATCTTTTCAAGTTCTTCGCGTGTCAGACCGTCGGCTTTTACTGCATCCCAGTTGGGGACAATGAGTCCGATGATAGCGTTCTTGCGACCAACTGCCAACGATTCCACTACGTAAGGGATGTTGTTCAGTTTGTCTTCAATCTCCTCGGGGTAGATATTCTGGCCGCTGGCAGAGAGTATCATATTCTTGCAGCGTCCTTTTATATATACGTTCTCTTTCTTGTCGAAAAGGCCCATGTCGCCTGTGCGCATCCATCCGTCTTTTGTGAAGACTGCACGTGTTGCTTCTTCGTTCTTATAGTATCCGAGCATTACGTTATCGCCTTTTACCTGTATCTCTCCGAGTACCTTCGCAGGGTTGTTGGAGTCTATGCGCAATTCAAGGTAGCGTACAAGCGCTCCACAAGAAGTGGGTGTGAACTCTGTCCAATGGCGGAATGATATGATGGGACCACACTCGGTCATTCCATAACCTACACAGTAGGGGAACTTCATCTTTTTCATCCACATCTCAACCTCTTTG
Source organism: Bacteroidaceae bacterium (assembly GCA_017557045.1). Taxonomy (GTDB): domain Bacteria; phylum Bacteroidota; class Bacteroidia; order Bacteroidales; family Bacteroidaceae; genus HGM04593. The sequence goes on from JAFYLO010000055.1 coordinate 6,326, forward strand.
TTGAGGGCTGCTCCGCCAATGATTACTCCATGGAGAAGGTTGCCGCCAAAGGTGTTGTAGAGCTTGTTGCGTACTCCTCTGAGGATGAGTCTGTTCAGACCGGGGATGGCGAGGGCTATTCTCATCGCGGGTTTCTTCAGTGTGGGAATTACCTTTGATTTGAATACCTTTTCTATTACCATAGGTACGGTGAGGAACATGAATGGCTTTACTTCTGCCAATGCCGCGAGCAGTCGTGCGGGTGTCGGCTTTTGTGTGAGCATTGTTATCTTGCATCCTACCGAAAGGGGGTAGAGAAAGTCGAATGTCATTCCAAACATATGGGCAAGCGGCAGTATGGACAGGATGTGTCCACCGGGGTTTGCGGGGATTGCTGCATGACCGAATCTGATGTTCGACGAGAGGCTTCTGACAGGGAGCATTACTCCTTTGGGGGCACTGCTTGTTCCTGATGTGAAGCTGATGAGTGCAAGACGTTCCATTTCGTCGTTGCTCTTTGAGTAGTCGACCAATTCAGCAGTTATTCCTTTAGGGAACTTTTGGCTGAATTTTCCATCGAGGTCTGCTGATACCTTTTCGAAGTTGCTGTCGTATGATACCACAGCTTCCATTTTCATAAGGTTGTAGACGCCAAGGAATCCTTCTTTCTCTTCAAAGGGTTTGAAAATCTCCTGCTCTCTGTTGAATGCTCTTAGTATGTCATTGTCTACAAAAAGCATCTTACAGTCTGAGAAGCAAGAAAGTTCTACCACTGACTTTGGAAGAAAGTCGGGAAGGAACGGTACGATTACTGCATCGTAGGTTACTATTGCAAGGTAGGCAACTCCCCATTGTGCAGAGTTGCGTGCACACAGTGCAATCTTGTCGTCTTTCTTAATTCCGCACTCTTTGAATAATATATGGTATTTCTCAATACCCGCAGCTACATCGCCGTATGTAAGTGTTTCAGCACCGAAATTGCAAAAAGCGGGTTTATCCCAATACTGCTTGATTGCAGCATTAATATGATTCAAGTAATGTTCCATAATTACACAAATTTTAATTTTTGTGCAAATATGGGCGCTTTGCTTCACTTATTTACGCTTTCTCTTGTTGTTTAACTCAAATTAAGTATAATAATACTGAATTACGGTGTTAATATTTTTATACTTTATTATTTGTTAACATTTGAGAGTGGCGTTACTTGTACATAAATCGCTTGATGCTTAATTTCGGGGTTTTTTCAAAGGGCTCTTTGCGTATTTCGCATTGTGTTATTTGGCTATATGAGGGCAGCTCCTTGTTGAGCGCAAAGACGCTGTTCTCTATTTCTTTGTTCATGGCCTCTTCTGTGAGACCTGCTTCTGTGGCTGCATCGCTGTTGGCTACAACGAGTGCAACGAGTGTGTTTTTGCGTCCTACAATCAGTGATTCTGTTACGTAGGGCAGTTGGTTGACCATGTCTTCTATCTCTTCGGGGTAGATGTTCTGGCCATTGGCTGTAAGTATCATATTCTTGCAACGGCCTCTTATATACATATTGCCGTTTGCATCCATTGTTCCCATGTCTCCTGTCTTCAGCCATCCGTCGGCAGTGAAGACCTCTTTGGTGGCCTTTTCGTTCTTGTAGTATCCTACCATCACTGCGTCGCCGTGTACCTGTATCTCTCCGGGTATTTCTGCAGGGTTCTCCGAGTCGATGCGTACCTCTACCGAGGGGCGTGCTA
>JAFYLO010000056.1 GCA_017557045.1 Bacteroidaceae bacterium
CCTTGTATTGCAATGGGGATAATGGGCTTCTGCGACATATTGGCAACAACAAAAGCACCTTTCTTGAAACGTCCCAATTTGCCGTCGTCGCTGCGTGTTCCCTCGGCAAAGATTGTCATCGATTTTCCACTCTTAAGAATGTTAAGTGATTTACGCAGAATATCTTTCTGTGGGGTAGTGCGGTCGACATATACGTGGTCGGTCGATTCGCAGGCGATACCCAGCAAAGGAACTTTGCGAAGCTGCTTTTTCATCATCCATTTGAAGTTCTTCATTATGTAACCATAGAGAATGAAAATATCGAACATTCCCTGATGGTTGGAAACAAAAATGTAGTTCTGGTCATCCTTAACATACTCCTTGCGACCTACCAATTTAATAGGGATAAGGAATACAATACACATCAGTCGACACCATACGATGGCAGGATAGTAGTCGGCATTCTTGATTTTCAGAATACCACCGAATAACCAGATGATGAGCGATGCTAACATAGTAAGGAAAATGCCGGCCCAAATGGCAAATACAAATTGGTACAGGACGTACAGGGGATGAAGAAGCTTTCTCATTGTATCGTATCTTTTAAATGTTTGCTAAAATCCAAGATGTCTGTGAATATTCTGTTATTTGCTGTTTACGGCAAATATAGCGCTTTTTTTTAATTCTGCCGATAATGCTATCAAATGTTTTTAACAAGATACTTGCTAAGGATACTTTTTTCTATACCTCGGCGCTGTGCATAGTCGCTGAACTGCTCTTCGCATATCTCTCCTACGGCAAAATATCGTGCAGCAGGATGCGCAATCATAATACCGCATACCGATGCGTGTGGTCTCATAGCTCCGCTTTCGGTGAGGCTTATTCCTGCATCATTCAGGTTCAGTAATTTGTCTATTATGAATATTATTGATTGGTCGGGTAGTGAGGGGTAGCCGACGGCAGGACGTATCCCCTGATACTGTTCGCGGTTAAGCTCTTCTATTGTCAACTGTTCGTTTGGGGCATATCCCCACAGCGAGGGGTTGGTGCGTACGTGCAGGTGAAGAAGCGTGGCTGCTGCCTCGGCCAGACGGTCGGCTATGGTCTGTATAAGTAAATTGTGGTATGGGTCGTTTGCGTCGCGCGACTCCTCGAAACTGCTTTCTATAGATGTGGCAAAGAGCCCTATCTTGTCGATATAGGGCGATACAAAATCGCTTAGACACAGGTTGGGACCGCTATTGTTATGTTGCTGTCTTAGGAGTGGAAGAGTGGTGCCGTCGATAATCAAATTGTCGCCTTCGCTGCGTGCATCGCATAGCCCGAAAAGAGCATTTACGCGGCAGTTGCAGTTGGTGACAATGTCAATGGCGTCTCTCTGTAACTCAAGTGCTGCCCCGCTGTTGCTGTTGCGATGGCTTATGCTCCAAGCATGAAAAAAGTAGCTCCAATCGATATACGGAAGGAGTTCTTTTGCTGTGTATGAAAATTGGTGTCTGTTCATCGTACAAAGCGCAACGCCTTTCCACGTATATTGTCGTCGAATGTGCCATCTTTATATACGCATTGGCCGTTTACCCATGTCTGACGCACACTCCAATCGAATGTGGTTCCCTCAAATGGGCTCCATCCACAGTTGCTTAAAATATCCTCCTTGGTAATTGTCTTTTTCCCGTTGGGGTCGACCAATACAAAGTCGGCAATATATCCCTTGCGTATGAATCCTCGGTTGTATATGCCGAATATCTTTGCAGGGTTATGGCACATCTTGTCTACTAATTGTTCTATGCTCAGCACTCCGCTGTTTACTAACTGTAGCATAGCTTGCAAAGAGAACTGTATGCTTGGCATTCCCGAGGCGGCTTTCAGCGCGCCTCCTATCTTGTCGTTTATGTGGTGCGGAGCGTGATCGGTTCCAATTACATCGATGCGGTTTTCGCATATCGCCCTGCGTAGTGCGTTACGGTCGACAACGCTTTTAATTGCCGGGTTGCATTTTATGCGTGTGCCCAATATCTCATAGTCCTTGTCGCAGAAAGTCAGATGGGCGGGTGTTACCTCGGCTGTAATATTTTTGTTATCGGCAATATCTGCTGTGAGTAAATCAAGTTCGTGCGCTGTGCTTATGTGCATTATATGCAATTTCGCATTATGCTTTTTTGCAAACTCAATGGCGCTTTTTGTCGAGCTGTAGCAGGCTTCGCTACTGCGTATCACGGGGTGGAATCTTACCGCGGGGTCGGGGCCTTCTTGTGATATTACGCTCTTTGCGTTTCTCGATATGATGTTGCCATCTTCGCAGTGTACGGCGATGGGCAGTGTTGCCGAGGAGAAAATGTTGTCGAGCTTCTCTTGTGACTCTACCAACATGTTACCGGTGCTCGACCCCATAAAGAGCTTTATTCCGCATACCTTGCGGGGATTCAATCTTGTAAAAAGATTACTGTTGCTATCGGTGGCTCCAAAGTAGAAAGAGTAGTTAACGGCGCTGTCCTTTGCTGCAATCTTGAATTTATCGCTTAATGCCTTTAGTGTTGTTGTTTGTGGAACGGTGTTTGGCATCTCCATATATGATGTCACACCGCCTGCGGCAGCTGCTCGGCTCTCGCTGTAAATTGTTCCTTTGTGTGTAAGCCCCGGCTCACGAAAATGTACGTGGTCGTCTATTATGCCAGGGAGTAGATAAAGGCCTCTTGCATCTATTATTTTAAGGTCGCCACGTCTGGGTCTTTGCTCTTGGCGAACAACCTCGGCTATCTTGTCTCCATTAACCACAATGGAGCCTATGAATTGTTCCCCTTCGTTTACTATTGTTGCATTTTCGATAACTATGCGCATATCTTTTTCTA
>JAFYLO010000057.1 GCA_017557045.1 Bacteroidaceae bacterium
AGCGTAACTACAAGAACTAATTAAAAGGATAGTAACAATGGATAAAAATATAAGCTTTAATTTAAAAGTATGGCGTCAGAGAGGTCCTAAAGAGAAAGGTGCTTTTGAGACCTATCAGATGAAAGATATTCCCGGTGATACCTCATTCCTCGAAATGCTCGACATCCTTAACGAGCAGTTGGTGAACGAGGGTAAGGAGCCCATAGTATTCGACCACGACTGCCGCGAGGGTATCTGCGGTATGTGTTCGCTCTACGTTAACGGACACCCCCACGGTCCCGCAACAGGCGCTACAACCTGTCAGCTCTACATGCGTCGCTTCAAAGACGGTGATACAATCACAGTTGAGCCCTGGCGTTCGGCTGCGTTCCCCGTTATCCGCGACCTCATGGTTGACCGTACAGCATTCGACAAGATACAGCAGGCCGGCGGTTTTGTAACAATCAATACCGGCGGTATCCCCGACGCAAACGCAATTCCCATCGGCAAGGACATCGCCGAGGAGGCTATGGACGCAGCAGCCTGCATCGGTTGCGGTGCCTGCGTAGCAGCTTGTAAGAACGGTTCTGCAATGCTCTTCGTTTCTGCAAAGGTAAGCCAGTTTGCTCTCCTTCCCCAGGGTAAGGTTGAGGCTGCACGCCGTGCAAAGGCAATGGTTGCCAAGATGGACGAACTTGGATTCGGTAACTGTACAAACACCCGCGCTTGCGAGGCTGAGTGCCCCAAATGCGTTTCTATCAGCAACATCGCTCGCTTGAACCGCGAGTTCATCAAAGCTAAGCTTGCCGACTAACGGATAGTTTGCTTTAAACAAAAAAACAGCGACAGGAATAAAATTCTGTCGCTGTTTTTTTTGTTGTTGATAGCTTTATTGTGTATTATTTGTGTCCGGTAAATTTTTATTATGCTTATGTTTTGAACTCTTCCGTCTTCAAAAACAAGGTAAACAACTCTTCCTCTTGGATAAGCTAATCTTTGGACACATCTTTTAGCTTTTACACCTTTGCTAATCTCTTTTAAATAAGAAACTTAAAAAAAGCCATCCCTCTTAAAGGGGAGCAACGCGGAATGGAGCGTTGCTTGCGACGACGGAATATTTATATTCCCAAAGTACCGAATTGCCGCGCCTCAAAATGAATAGAAAATAACAAAAAAGAAAATTGAATATGCTTAACGAAAAACTCTATAGCACAGCGGTTTAGCATTTTGTTATATAGAAGGAGTGCCGAACGCAAGTGAGGTCTTCCTTTTTTCCGAGAAAAAAGTTCGGAGGGGGTTCTTAACCTATCGTACTACAATAAACCTTGCTATGCGAGGAAAACCCCTCCGTCTTCAAACGCTTTTGCGGTTGAATCCACCTCCTCTTATCCAAGAGGAGGAGCTTAAACCATTGCACTCAAATTTGTATCAAAAAAGGAATAGGGGCTTATACAAGCTTCTAAATATTGAATTTAAAACAGTTTAAATACGTTTATCGGACACCAATATCCAGAAATAAACATCAAAAAGCTCAACTCACTAAAAAAGCAGGAAGGACTGTCATCACGACAGCCCTTCCCAAAGTGAGTAGGTTGTTTTAACCATCCATATAAACCAAGAACTTATTCTGCTTTTATGGTGATTGTAATTGTAGCAGGTTTCTCACCACCGATTTCACCCCAACGTGATGAAACGTTGATTGTCACCTTTGCTTTATAATCTTTAACGAATGCATATGCCATACCCTTTTCAGTAAGACTTACTTCGTTACCGACAATCTGTATAAGACCCTCTGAATCTGTAAGTGTATATGTAGGAGCACTGAGGTAATAGATATCAAGAGCATTGCCATTGAAATCATTTCCACCTACTGTTGTATTGCCATCCTTCCACATTACCTTACCACGAGCATCTTTCCATGTAAATCCGTTGTAAAGTTTGGCTGTCTGAGTTTTGCTTACTACAATATTGGCATTTCCATTAGTCCAGCTACCGCTCATGTTAGCCACTGTTACCTTAGCTTTGTTAACATTGACTGTGTCTGTACCATAGTTAATTACTGATTTGAATACAAGAGCAGCGTCTTTATTATAATTGGGTGTCAATGTAACTATTGAACCTGATTTATCGTATGCAGCAGCGTCTCCTTCTACAGTTACATTAAGAGCGCCTTCCTTAGCAACGACATCTCCCTCCTTAACTGTATAATCGTCTGTGAAGAGGTTCTTCAAATCCATTCTAAGGTTAATGCTTGAAGGCTTAGCATAGTTGTCAAGTACAGGGATAAATCTTACTTCGCCATCAACACCACCCTGCGCATTTGCTACGGGATTAGCCCAGAACAGATCGTTGTAGGGGAGTTTTGTATAGTAGCCTTCGTAGTTACTGTTGTAGTTGATAACAACAAGTACCTCCTTAGCAATATTGCCCTTATCATCTTTCTTTACAACCTTGAGAGCACCCTTTGATGTATACGCACCTGCAGGAACATTGTAAGTAATAGTTGTCAAGGGAGCACTTCCTGTAACAACCAGATCTGTAAGTGCCAGGTCGGTGCTATCTTTTGCTGTAAAGGGCTCAACTTCCATGGCAGCAAAGTCTGCTGCTGAAATATTTGTTTCTGCATATATTCTTGCCATCTCAACAGAAGTCAACGCAAAAGGTTGAGCTATGCCTCTCCATCCCTTTGAAATATTGAATGTAACAGGAACCTTACCATCTGTTGCACTATTCAGGATCATTACTTTAGATTCAAGAGTTACAGGAGCAAAATTAGCAAGAGTTGTGTTTACAATCACACTGTTTTCTGCACCGGTAACATGAGAAGCATTAATCTCTACACCCTCTTTGAATGTAACAACACCATTTTCGCTTATTGCAAGACGATCCTTATCTGCATTTGTCTCAGCGAGCTTGTAAGAAATAGGAAGTTCGGGGATAATACCATCTGCATTCAAGAATGGAGTGGCTATATCAGCATTACCGTTGATGATATATTTGATATCCTTAGAATAGTCTGTACTCTTCTGCTCTTCAGTGCCATTGAAATAGATCTTTCTCAAATCAGCACCTGCTGTAAATGAAAGAGAGGTAATAACTGTTCTGGTTTTGGTAACCGCGAAGTAATCAGATGTGATATCTGTATTCTTGTCTGCAGCACCCTCTACATTCTTAGCTGTAACATTCAAGCATACTACATAGTAATCACCAAGATTTTCATCAGAAATACCTGTAGGTTTCACGGGGATTGTTACCTCACCGGTTGTCTCATTAGCTGTGATACCCTCAACATCTATTTCAAGAATAGAACCACCGGCACGAGTCAATCTCTGTCCCATAAAATTAAGGTCATAATTCTCGACAAATGCTTTAGCTGCAGAAGCAGGAGCTACACGGAATACAAGCTTATTATTCTTTGACTCTGCTACGACTGAATCACCGGTATTTGCCGCATTTCTTACAGCGAGAGAATTGAAAGACACATGACCGTTCAATGCTTCATATTCGCTCTGAGGAACAAATACTATGCTCTGAATCATAGCCTTGATACCCTCAATTTCAGCTCCGATAGCCTTCATTGACTCCTCTACAGCAGCGAATTTATCGGCAATTTCCTCTTTGTAAGAAGCAAGGTATTCCTCTATCTTAGCACCGAGGTCAGCCTCCTTCACGAATTTGTAGCTTGCAAGCTGTTCGGCAGAAACATAGTTTGCAAGAGCGCCACCGAGGTCGTCGATACCACCCATAGCCTCAGAAATGGCAGCTATCTTCGCGCTAAGAGCCTCATTGCCTTTTTCGTCATCATTTACAAGAGCCACAACAGCCTCCATTGCAGAAGCCTTATAAGCCTCCAATGTCTCAAGACGCTTAACAGCAGCCTGGAAGTCGGCATCCTGCTTAGATACGTAGTTGTCGAACTTGGTGCTTACAGCAGCGATATCAGCTGTGAGCTTTGTGTCGAGAGCGCTGATTTTTGCAAGAAGGTCAGCCTTAACAGTGTTGTCAACATAAGCCTTTACACCTGCAACAGCCTCCTCAAGAGTTGCATCAGCCTGCTCAGCTGTTACATAAGCTGCAAGTCTCATATCGAGAAGCGATACTATCTCTGTCTGCTTCATATATGCATTGAGAGCCTCGTCTACATAAGACTGCTTTGCAAATGCCTTGTCAGCCTCTTTCAACTCCTTGATGCTTGCATTGATGTTTGCGAACTCTGCATCAGCTGCCTCAAGAGCGTCGAGACGTGACTTGATGCTTACGAGTTCCGCCAACTGATTCTGTATTGCTACAATCTTAGTTGCATTACCCTCAGCGAGCTCTTTTGCAGCCTTGAGTGTGTTCTCTGCCTCAGCGAGTTTGCTTGCGAGTTCACGCATTGACTCAGCTGTAGCTGCATTGTTAAGTTCCGCTGTAAGTTCCTCAACATCCTTCTGCAAATCGGCAATGCTCTTGCTTGAAGCAGCCTCTGCAGCAGCAAACTGCGCCTCAAGTGCAGCCAATTTCGCTTTGAGATCAGCAACTGTCTCTGCGCTTGCAGCCTTACCAATCTCAACCTTAACACTGTTTATTTCTGCTGTGAGAGCCTCTTTTACAGCCTGAACGTTAGTCTTGATGCCATTAACCTCAGTTGTCAATGAAGCAACGTCCTTAACCAATGCCTCAACAGCACTTGCTTCTGCCTTTGTTGCGATTGCAGCCTGCAACTCAGTTGTCTTCACAAGAAGTTCAGCAACCTTTGCATTGTCGGCTTTTTCGCCAATAGCAGCTACGAGTTCTGCTTTCATTGCCTCTACATTAGCAGCATCTGCCTTTGCTGCAAGTGTAGCCTGCAATTCTGTGATTTTCTGTGAGATTTCTGCAACTTTAGCTTCATCAGCTTTGCCGGAAATTGCAGTTGAAAGTTCTGTTTTCAGAGCAGCAATGGTCGCCTCGATTGCAGCAGCATCAGCCTTTGCAGTCATTGCATTCTGCAAGTCTACCACCTTCTGAGAGATTTCTGCAGCAACGGCATTATCAACCTTACCTGCAATTGCTGTTGTCAACTCCGCCTTAAGCGCAGCTACAGCCGAATTAATGGCTTTTGACAACTCTGCAGTTGTAACCTCGCCATTCTTGTTTATGGCATCGATCTGTTCCTGCAGATTCTTAACCTCCTCGTCGTAAGTTGTATTCTCATCAGAACAACCCACGAAAGCAGTAGATGCAAGAGCAAGTGTGCCATAAAGCATTACTTTTACAAATTTCTTCTTCATAAAATTTACTTTTAATGGTTTTGTGTATTAATAGAATAAGTATATATATATGGCAGTTTATCAGTTACAACTGTGATAAATTCTTTAACAATTGTGTTCCATTTATTCAATCGTTTTTTTTAGCAAACGTAGACCATTTATGGCTATATTTTGTTAACTTAGCGCTTCATTAAATGAAATTCTGTGCAAATATCAAACAAATATTTTAAATATCAAAACAAATGAGTGATTTTTCGCAAAAAAACATGGAAATAATTGAAAGAATACAGCAAATAATAGACCATGAAAATCTAAATACATCTTCCTTTGCAAAGAAAATAGGAGTAGTAGACCAAACAATTAGAGGCATTGTTATTCAAAAGCGCAACAAACCAGGGTATGACCTTATAGTAAAGATACTTCAAACATTTAATTGGGTAGACCCCGAATGGCTGATTTTAGGTAAAGGCGAAATACAAAAAGCCAATAAAGGTACAGGAAACAGCGTATACGACACAGCTTCATTGAAAGAGCTTATAGATTACTTAAAGGAAAAAGATGATAAAATAGAAAAACTGATTGAAGAGAAAACAGAGCTTAAAATAAAATACAACATGATAAAGAACGAAAAAATATAGTATAAAGCACTTTTCACCCACATCTGCCTTTGCAAACAAATACATATTATTACCTTTGTCGCAAATTGTGAACACAAAAATCGAACACTTATGGCTATAGACCTGCAAGTAGAGGGACTGACGAAAAGTTTCGGAGCACTCCTTCTATTCGAAAATATATCATTCTCTGTGGAGGAACGACAGAGGATAGGACTCATCGCACGCAACGGCAAAGGCAAAAGCACACTACTGAAGATAATCGCCGGCGGGGAGAACTACGACAGCGGAGCGATAATATTCCGCAAAGATCTTAAAGTGGGGTATCTGGAACAGGAGCCGCACTTCGAGCCGGGGACCAAAGTCCTTGATGCCTGCCTGCGCCGCAACAGAGAAAAGGCTGCGGCCATTTCGCGCTACGAAAAGGCCATAGCCGACGGCAACGAACAGGAGATACACGACGCGATGGAGGAGATGGAACATCTGTCGGCATGGGACTTCGAGACTAAAGTGAAGCAGGTGCTCTCACAGTTAAAGATAAACGACTTTGAGCAACGTGTGGAGACACTCTCCGGCGGACAGATGAAGCGCGTGGCACTTGCATCGGTGCTGCTCGAAGAGCCCGACCTTATGATACTCGACGAGCCAACCAACCATCTTGACATGGAGATGGTAGAGTGGCTGGAGGATTATCTTGCGCGCCTGAATTGCAGTCTGCTGATGGTTACCCACGACCGCTATTTTCTCGACCGCGTCTGCAACGAGATTATAGAGATTGACGACAACCGCATCTATCGCTACAGGGGCAACTACAGCTATTTCCTACAAAAGCGCGAGGAGCGTCTCGAAAATGCCGAGGCAGAGGTGATGCGTGCACGCAACCTCATGCGCAAGGAGCTTGACTGGATGCGCCGCCAACCGCAGGCACGTGCCACAAAAGCAAAATACCGCATCGACGCCTTTTACAAATTGGAGGAGAAGGCCAAAGCATTGCGACACGATGCAAGTGTGTCGCTCGGCACAAACGCACGCTACATAGGAAAAAAGATATTCGAAATGCGCGCCCTCAACAAAAAGTTCGGCGACAGGGTTATAACAAAGGACTTCTACTACAATTTTGCACGATACGAGAAGCTGGGCATCGTAGGCAACAACGGAACCGGAAAATCGACATTCATAAAGATGCTGCTCGGGCACGTTGCGCACGACAGTGGCACAATAGAGGTAGGCGAGACGGTAAAATGGGGCTATTACAGTCAGGATGGAATAAAATTCGACGACAACATGAAGGTCATCGATGCCGTAAAGGAGATTGCCGAAGTGATACACGTGGGAGGAAAGGCGCTGACAGCATCGCAATTCCTGCAACATTTTCTATTCTCCCCCTCGAAGCAGCACGACTACATTTGCAAGCTCAGCGGCGGCGAGAAACGCAGGCTCTATCTGTGCACCGTACTTATGTCGGCCCCCAATTTCCTTGTGCTCGACGAGCCGACAAACGACCTTGACATCGACACATTGCAAGTGCTCGAAGAGTATCTCGCGGACTTCAAAGGCTGCGTAATCGTCGTAAGCCACGACAGATACTTCATGGACAAGGTCGTGGACCACATCTTTGTATTCAAGGGCGGCGGAGAGATAAAGGATTTTCCCGGCAACTACACCGACTACCGCGACTGGCGCGAGGAGGAGAAAGCCGCAGCGGCAAAAGAGAGTGCAACCGTCAAGAGCAAAGCTGCAAAAGAGAACAAAGAGAACAGAAACAGCAATGCCGAAAAGCGCAAACTGACATTCAAAGAGAAAAGGGAATACGAGGAGCTTGAAAAGGAGATTGCCATGCTCGAAGAGGAGAAAAACCGTCTCGAAGCAGAGATGAGCAGCGGCACACTTTCGGGCAACGACCTTGTGGAAAAGTCGATGCGCACCGCAGAGATTATCGACCTGCTCGACGAAAAAGGCATGCGTTGGTTGGAGCTAAGCGAGTGGGCGTAAGCGGATGTCAATATAACCAAATATAAAAGCCGAGGAAATCCTCGGCTTTTATACGTTACGCACAAGGAATTTGCGAAGTTCATCCTCAGCCATTCCTCTGCGACGGGCATAATCGGCAAACTGTTCGTCGCTGATGCGCCCTACTGCAAAATAACGTGCTGCAGGGTGGGCGAACATAAGGCCGCAGACTGACGCATGAGGGTGCATTGCTCCGCTTTCGGTGAGCGACACACCTATCTGTTCAAGTCCTATCAGGCGGTCGATTATAAAGATTACAGACTGGTCGGGAAGCGACGGGTAGCCTACCGCCGGGCGTATACCCTGATAAGGTTCCGCGCAAAGCTGCTGAGGAGTGAAATTCTCATCGGGCGAGTACCCCCATAGTTCCTTTTCGCGCCGCACTTTGCTGTGAAGCAAGGAGGCAGCAGCTTCGACCAAACGATCGCACAAAGTCTGCATGAGAAGATAACGATAGTCGTCGCCACGATATTTATCGCAAAAAGCACCCGCCACAGTGGTTGCAAAAAGCCCTACCCTATCCTTTACAGGCGATACGAAATCGCTCAGACAAAGATTGGGGGCATCGGCAATATTGTGTTGCTGGCGAAGCAGTGGCAACCGCACTCCATCAAGAATAATATTGTCGCCATCGTTGTGGGCATCGCACAGGCGGAAAAGCGCCCTTACCTCCTCGCCACCATTCGCATCAAGCAAGCGCAAGGCATCATCTTTCAGTTGCAATGCTTCCACACTTTCCTTCCCGGAAAGTCTTATCCCCCATGCATGAAAAAGATAGCTCCAGTCGATATACGGCCGGAGCATTGATATTTTAAAAGAGAACAGTCTGCTTTTCATCGGTTGAACTTGAGTGCCTTGCCACGCACTTTATCGTTTACCACTCCATCGCTGTAGACACACTCGCCGTTCACCCATGTGCGCATAACCTTCCAATCGAATTGTTCACCCTCGAAAGGACTCCATCCGCAAAGGCTGAGAACATCCTCTGCGGTAATTGTGTGGGGATTACCGGGAGCAACAAGCACAAGGTCGGCATAATAGCCCTTGCGTATGTAACCGCGTTTGTCCACCTTGAAAAGGTCGGCGGGAGCGTGACACATCTTTTCCACTATCTGTTCGATGGTGAAGATGCCCTCATCTACCATACGCAACATGGCGAGCAAGGAGAATTGCAATGAAGGCATTCCCGATGTTGCCTTAAGCGCACCGCCCTTCTTATCCTCGATAAGATGGGGAGCATGGTCGGTGCCGACAATGTCTATCTTTCCATTGCGCAGGCCCTCGCGCAGTGCATCGCGGTCTTTTTCGCTCTTTATCGCAGGGTTGCACTTGATGCGTGTGCCCAGACGCTCATAGTCCTTGTCGCAGAAAGTAAGATGGGCAGGGGTAACCTCCGCTGTAATCTTCTTGTTTTCGAGTGATTCGGTTGTAAGAAGTTCAAGTTCGCGGCCGGTGCTTATGTGCATCACGTGGAGCTGCTTGTCGTGTTTCTTTGCAAGAGCAACCGCACGTTTCAAAGAATTGTAGCAAGCCTCCTCGCTGCGTATCAGCGGATGGTACTTCACATCGGGGTCGTCGCCGTACATTTTCTTATGTTCTACGGCATTGGCGTTTATTATGGCTGTATCCTCGCAGTGGACTGCGATGGGCATATTGGCCTTTGAGAATACTCCGTCGAGCGCATCGGCATCATCGACAAGCATATTGCCTGTGCTTGAGCCCATGAAGAGCTTAATTCCGCACACTCTGTGGGGATTGAGCTTTTCGAACATATCGCTGTTGGAGTTTGTCGCGCCGAAGTAAAATGAATAGTTCACGCGGCTCTCCTTTGCGGCACGCTTGTATTTGTCGTGCAGCGCTGTGAGAGTAATTGTCATAGGGATGGTATTCGGCATCTCCATGAAGGATGTTACTCCGCCCGCAGCCGCCGCTCTCGACTCGCTGAGGATGGAAGCCTTGTGGGTAAGTCCCGGCTCGCGGAAGTGAACATGGTCATCTATCACTCCCGGAATAAGATACATTCCGGTGCCGTCGATTGTCTCGTCGCATCTGCGGCAGGGCGATGCTCCACCGGTACATATTTCCACTATCTTCGAACCGTTGATTACTACGGAACCTATGGTTGATACTCCTTCGTTTACTATTGTTACGTTTGATATATGTGTACGCATGGAATAACTTTTTTAGGATGGTGCTACAACAAAAGTTGCCCTGCAAGCCGATTTCTGATTTCTTCTTGCCTGACAACTTTTATGGCATTGCACGCCTGAGAAATTATTGGGGCAGGCAGCTGTTTATCTTTTGTGCAATTTCGGCAAACTCCTCTGCTGTGAGTTTCAGTTTGGGGTTTGTGAAAAGCATATCTTTCTCCGACTGCATGGGCACAAGGTGTATGTGGGCATGAGGAACCTCAAGACCAAGCACAGCCTGTCCCACCTTTACGCAGGGAAAAGCCTCTTTGATGGCTGTTGCCACCTTCTTTGCAAATATCTGCATTGCGCCTATTTCCTCGTCTGTAAGATCGAAGAAATAGTCTACCTCGCGCTTGGGGATTACAAGTGTGTGGCCCTTTGCAAGCGGGTTGATGTCGAGGAACGCAAAGAACTTGTCATCCTCTGCCACTTTGTAGCTCGGTATTTCACCTGCCACTATTCTGCTGAATATTGATGCCATCAGATTGAGATATTTATAATTTCAAGGGAGATTTTACCCTGGGGAATGGTAATCTCTGCAACCTCGCCAACCTTCTTGCCAAGCAAACCTTTAGCAATGGGAGTGTTGATAGAGATTTTACCTTCGCGCAAGTTTGCTTCGCTCTCAGGAACAATGGTGTATGCCATCATTGCACCGGTCTTCACGTTTTTCAACTCAACCTTTGTGAGCACCTGCACACTGTCTGTATTAAGTTTGCTGGTGTCTATGATTTTGGCATCGGCTATTATCAGCTTCAGCTCGTTAATTCTCATTTCGAGCAATCCTTGCGCCTCTTTTGCTGCATCGTATTCAGCGTTCTCCGAAAGGTCGCCTTTGTCGCGTGCTTCCGCAATCTGGCGTACAATTTCGGGGCGCTTGCCTTCCAACTCTTTTAAATCGGCTAACAATTTTTTGTAGCCCTCTTCGGACATGTAACTCATTTCTTTTTACTCTATATAAAAATTAGTAAAACAATGGATTCCGACAA
>JAFYLO010000058.1 GCA_017557045.1 Bacteroidaceae bacterium
GTACCATGTGGGGCCGTAAACATCGTCCATCTTCTGCCATATTATCCACGATTTTCCCCAATCCTTGCCGTGGCCGCAACTGTCGGCGTATGCGCTCTCTCCGCTCGGTGAATTCGGCTGGGACGGCGCAGCAGGCGGTGGCGGCGGTTGGGCTGTCAACGCATACAAGCCCAAAGAGAACGGCATCATCAGCACCGACATTTGGGGCCTTATCGGCATCTATGCCCATGAACTTGCACACACCCTCGGCGGTCCTGCAAACGCCAAAGGCGAAAAGGCAGGTGAATCACCTTTCCACAATCAGGGCGAAGCACACGCCGGATGGTTCCAGGGCAAGATAATGGCTATGTACGACAGCACATTGCTCGAAAAAGGTAACAGAAACTGCGACGACCTGTTCACTCCCGAATATCTCAACATCGACCTCAAACGATACACCAACGACAAGGCATACGCCGACAGTTGCGGCCACGGCAAGGATTGGGGAAAATCGTGGATAATATGGCAGAAGATGGACGATGTTTACGGCCCCACATGGTACCCCCGTTGGAGAAACATACAGTACACCCGCTGGATGGAGACACCCGAAAAGGTGCTCACATGGGAAGAGACCATAGAGGATATGTCGATAGCAGTAGGCGAGGATCTTTTCCCCTTCTTCCGCGCACTCGGCACCAGCCTCGACCGCGAGAAATGCGGAGAGATTACATTCAACGGCGAGAAGCTGACACTCCCTGTTGCACGCATAGACGCAACAACTCCTCCGGGCAAGGTAAATCTTTCGAACATAGGCGATTGGTCTAAACCTCTCGAAAAGAAATAAAACAAAATAGTAAAAGCCATAAAGGTGCGACATTTGTGAGTGTCGCACCTTTATGGCTTTTACAAGCATATACAAAAAAAGCAGATAATTGCTTTGCTGTTAACGCAGTTTGCCCTATCTTTGCACCCAGATTTCAAATACGGGGTGCCTTAAGACATGGGCTGAGATCATACCCAAGAACCTGATCCGGATAATGCCGGCGTAGGAAAGAGCTTACATACACATTCCAATTTTATGTAAGCGATGCAGGAAAATCCCCATTTTCTGTTTAACGACGGAGCATGGTGGATTTATTTTTTGTCCCGTGCTCCATAAAAATTGGAGATTGCAATGAAAAAAAGAACATTGCTTGGCTGCCTGCTGATGGCAGCCTTGCCCTCACTGCTCAGTGCACAAGAGGGAGTGAAAGACAGCCTGCACAACAGTTTGCAGGAAGTGGAAATAATGTCGATACGTGCGACAGAGACTACTCCGGTTGCCTACACGAACATAGGCAGGGATGAATTGAAAAAGCGCAATACCGGAGTAGATTTTCCGTATCTCGTAAAAATGACACCCTCGGCGGTGGTAACGAGCGATGCAGGTGCGGGAATAGGATACACAAGCCTGCGCATACGCGGAACCGATGCCACACGCATAAACGTAACTGCCAACGGAATACCGGTCAACGACGCAGAGAGCCATACTGTATTCTGGGTAAACATCCCCGACCTTGCTTCCTCGGTAAAGGACATACAGATACAACGCGGAGCAGGTACATCGACCAACGGTGCTGGCGCATTCGGCGCAAGCATCAATATGCAGACAAGCGAGTTCAACACACAGCCATACGCAGGCTTCAGCGGCTCGGCAGGCTCGTTCGGCACACACAAAGAGACACTGCGTGCCGGAACAGGACTTTTAGCCGACCATTGGACATTCGATGTAAGACTTTCGGGCATTGGCAGCGACGGATACATCGACCGCGCATCGACCGACCTTAAATCATACTACCTTCAGGGCGCATATTACAGCGGAAGCACTACTGTGCGACTGATAAATTTTGCCGGCATGGAGGAGACCTACCATGCATGGAACTACGCAAGCAAGGAGGAGATGGAGCTTTACGGCCGCCGATACAACAGTTGCGGATATATGTACACCGACGACAGCGGCAAGGCTCACTACTACGACGGACAGACCGACAACTACGAACAAAACAACTGGCAACTTCTGCTCGACCACCATTTCAACAACGAGTGGAGTATGAGCACAGGCCTGCACTACACTAAGGGCGACGGTTACTATCAGGAATACAAGGGCGAACGCAAACTGAAAGAGTATGCCCTCGTACCCTTCACATTCGATGGCAATGAAGTGAAAAAGAGCGACCTTATACGCCGCAAGGCTATGGACAACCACTTTGGCGGGGCAATCTTCTCGCTCAACTACAAGGACGACCGCTTGAACGCATCACTGGGCGGAGGTGCCAACCGATACTATGGTTTGCATTTCGGGCGCGTGATGTGGGTAAAAAATTATATTGGCGACCTTACTCCCGACCACGAATATTACCACAACAACGGTGCAAAGAACGACGCCAACATATATCTGAAAGGCGACTATCGACTCACAGACAACCTTAATATATATGCCGACCTGCAATACCGCCACATCGATTACAAGATTGACGGTAACAACGACAAATGGAACGATGCTACCGACGCATTGCAAACACTCGCCATCGATGAGAAGTTCGACTTTTTCAACCCAAAGGCCGGAGCATCGTGGCAGATTGACAGGAACAACCGTCTGTTTGCATCGGTGAGCGTAGCCCACAAGGAGCCTACCCGCAACAACTACACCGACGGCAAACTCGACGAACATCCCAAAGCCGAGCGTCTCACCGACTATGAACTTGGCTATACATTTGCCAACAAATATTTCCACGCAGGCGCAAACATCTATTATATGGACTACAAGGATCAGCTTGTGCTCACCGGCGAGCTTAACGAGATTGGCGAACCGTTGGCGGCGAATATCCCCGACAGCTACCGCACGGGCGTGGAGCTTATGGCGGGTGTGGAACTTCCCTGCGGATTCAATTGGGATGCAAATGCAACCTTCAGCCGCAACCGCATAAAGAATTTCACCGAAGTTCTGTATGACGATGACACTTACGAGCGTTGGGAAATAAATCACGGCAGTACACAAATATCATTCTCGCCGGACATTATTGTGAACAACACATTCTCGTATCGCCTCAAAGGATTCGAAGCATCGTTGCAATCAAACTATGTGAGCAAACAATATATGAGCAACACCGAGCAGAAAGAGCACAGCCTCGATGCATATTTTGTGAGCAACCTAAGCCTCTCATACACCTTCAAACTACCAAAGACCAAGAGCGTAACCGTTGGTGCTACAATATACAATATCTTTAACGAAGAGTATGAGAGCAACGGATACGCAGGCAGCGGATACTACACAGACGGTGATGGCACACGCCACCGATACAACTATGCAGGATACGCAGCACAGGCGGGAACAAACGTATTGGGACACATAAACATTGACTTTTAACAGCTTCTTAGAAGCTCCATAAACCAATCACACA
>JAFYLO010000001.1 GCA_017557045.1 Bacteroidaceae bacterium
TTAGAAGCTGTTTGAATTTTATTTCGGAATTATTTGAGAGATATTTTGAGTAGATTTTCTTTCGCATTTTGCAGGGAATAGCGGGCTATTTCCAAAAAATAAGAAAGAAAAGATGCCAAAATAGGCTCAAATAAGCCGAAATGAACAGCGCAAATATAGAATTATTTTCTAATAAAATTCAAACAGCTTCTTATACCTGCATCAAGAATCAGAAAGCAATCTTATGCTTTACAGGACGAATGATGAAGGTGAAACTATAATCCTTATAAGGCACCTGATACTGAGGCAAAGGCAGGCGTCCCCAACTGTCTACACAGCCCAATCCCATCTGCACCTTGTCGATACAAAGATTGGTAAGATCGGCCTTCTCAACCTCCTGTGAGTGTCCCTGCTGCTTGCGCAAGCCCTCGTCAAGCGACTCAATGGTATAATGCAACGCCGATGCAGAGAAGGGAGCCTCGGAAACAACCTCGATACCCGTGCCGGCAGCATTTAGCACTCTCCACCAGCGAAGATCGCTGCGTGTACCATTTTCCTGCGGACGAATGTAGGGATAGAACTGTTCATCGACACTCTGTCGATAGATGCCCAAATCTGTGCAACTGTTGCGGTCGATGTAATTCTCGCCCGGTCCGCGTCCGTAATATTCCACAGTCTCAAAGTCGTAGGGCATAGGCATCTGCACACCGAAGCGGAAGAGATTGCTCACCTTTGCATCCTTTGTGGTTGTCATAGACTGTGTAACCTTTACGGCACCACTGTTATTTATAATGTATGTAAGCGACAATTTTGCCTGTACTTCGGGCATTTCGTATGAAGCCTCAACGATAGCCTGCTCATTCTCAACGCGTTTCTTAAGCTCCTTCAGACGGATTGCAGGCTTTTTCCATGCTCTGTAGCGATACTGCAAATTAGCGCCAAAATCGTTGTCAGTGGGTGCACGCCAGAAGTTGGGTTTAAGCTCGCAACCATCCTTTATAATCTCTGTTCCCTCTACAGCATATTTTGTAAGGTAACCGCTATGTTTGTTGAACTCCATTCTGAAGTTGCAACCCTCAATGATAAGGTAGTTATAGTCATTATCCGTGATGGTGGGAGCGGGTATTGTAGTGTTGCTTGCAGAGGCATTTGCAAGTTGCATATCAGCCGCAGGTGCATCTGTCAGGCGCAACTGATCCTTTGCCACTACATAGCCGGCAGGCAATAGGTTCTCGCTGCTCTTCAAGCGGTAGGCAACATTGAGCATCCACTCGCCGCTCTTGTCAGTAGCACCGAAAGGAATAGTGCTCTTCACACGCTGCTGCGGGGCAACTGCGATATTTTCGATGCGTCCGCTACGCACGGGAAGACCATCCTTCAACAGTGTCCACTCCATATAATATGCCGAAAGGTCGCGGAAGAAATTTTCGTTGTATATTTCAATCTCACCCTTCGAAGCATCGGTAAGCGTTGTAAGTATATTTTGATAGAAATAACCGACTTCATACATGTGAGGATTGGGCACGCGATCGGGGCTTATAAGACCATTGTCGCAGAAGTTTATATCGCTGGCGTCGAAGCGGTTGAAGTCGCCGCCGTAGCCATATATCATCTTGCCGTTCTTACCCTTCCAACGTACCGACTGGTCTACAAAGTCCCAGATGAATCCACCCTGATATTTGGGGTATTTGCGTATAAGTTCCCAATATTCCTTGAATCCACCCTGTGAATTTCCCATTGCATGGGCATATTCGCACTGTATGTAGGGCTTTGTGTATTTGCTGTCGGTGCTGTAACGCTCGCTCCAATTGTAGTCGGCGTACATGGGGCAGTAGATGTCGGTCTTTCCTTCGTAGCCTGCACGCTCATACTGTACGGGACGCGAGGGGTCTTCGGCCTTAACCCAGTCGTATGCAGCTTCGAAGTTGGGGCCATAGCCTGCCTCATTGCCGAGCGACCAGAAGATTATACTCGGATGGTTGAAGTTGCGCTGCACATTGCGCTGGTTGCGCTCCATGTGTGCCTTCTTGTAGTCGTCGCGTTTGGCAAGAGTATGCTCGCCGTATCCCATTCCATGCGATTCGAGGTTAGCCTCGGCAACCATATAAATACCGTAGCGGTCGCAAAGGTCGTACCAATAGTTGTCGTCGGGGTAGTGGCAGGTGCGCACAGCGTTGATGTTGAACTTCTTCATTATCTGAATATCCTGCAACATACGTTCGCGCGATATTACATAACCGCCGTCGGGATCAAGTTCGTGACGGTTGGCACCCTTGATGAGAATAGGCTGTCCGTTTACAAGCAGTTGCGAATTCTTGATCTCAATCTTGCGGAAGCCTACCTTTACGGGGATATATTCGTTGCAGCCCTGCATCGTTGCCATGAGGGTATAAAGGTAGGGAGTCTCGGCTGTCCACTTGTTGGGATTCGCAATGTTCATCGTTACAGGCTTCTTGCCATCTGTAGTAGCCTGCGCTACACTCTTGCCCTCGGCATCGGTGAGGCAGAGGTCGACCTTTCCGCCACCTTTCAGTTCAAGGTCGATGGTAAGTGTACCGTTGGTGTAATTGTCGGTGAGGTCGGGAGTGATGCGTATGTCCTCAATGCGCTTCTTGTTGCGTGCGTAGAGGTAACAGTCACGACCAACTCCGCTGTAACGGAAGAAGTCCTGGTCTTCGAGGTATGTACCATCGCACCAACGGAATACCTGAAAGGCAATCAGATTCTTTTCGCCGGGCTTCAGATAGCGTGTAAGGTCAAATTCCGCTTCAAGTTTGCTGTCCTCGCTGTATCCGACGAATTTGCCGTTAACCCACAGATAGATATTGGATGTTACCGAACCGAAGTGTGCGATAATCTCCTTACCCCTCCAGTCGGCAGGAACAGTTATTTCACGGCGATAAGAGCCTACGTTGTTGTTCTCTACCGGAACTTCGGGAGGGTTGTTGCGGAACTGGTTGCGCCACGCATAACCAATGTTCACATAAAGAGGATTTCCGTATCCATGCAATTCCCACACACCGGGAACGGGGATTGTAGCCCAGCCCTTGTCGTCGAAGCCCTTCTTCCAGAAATCCGTGGGGCGTGCATCGGAATTCTGCACCCAGAAGAATTTCCAGTCGCCGTTGAGGGTCATGTAGTTGGCAGAAACCTCTTTTTCACCGGCTACTGCTCCTTCGGAACTTTCGTATGCGAAATAGTTGCTGTGCATAGGGTAACGGTTGACCTCGTTTACACCCGGATCTTTCCATTCGTTGAATGTCTGTGCCCCTGCGCTCAAAACCGCTACAGAGAGCATCGCTGTCATTATGCCTTTTTTCATAGTGTATATAAATTTTACGATATATTCTGTCAATTATCGCAAATCTAAGGATTTTTATTCATAAAGTATCAATTACTATATAGTTTTCTTTGCCACCCCCTCTTTTTTTTGTTATTTTGCCACTGTAAAAATAGAATTGATATATGAAAAGTAATTTATTCTTCGCTGCACTTGCAGCAGTTATGTTGTTGTGCTCGTGCTGCAACGAATGCAAAAAGAGAGAATTGTTCAACGGTCGCGACCTTACCGGCTGGGTGGGCTATGTAGACCCGGCAACTGACATTCCCGCTGATGTTATTTACACTGTAAACGACGGAAAAATATGTATCGCCGGAATGCCTTTCGGCTATCTGCGCACAGCGGAGAAATATGGCGACTACACCCTGCATGTAGAGTGGCGTTGGGTGGGCGAAGGCACAAACAGCGGTCTCTTCCAGCGTGTGCAGGATGGCGACAAACTGTGGTGCACAGCCATCGAATGTCAGTTGTGCAGCGGCAAGGCAGGCGACTTTGTGATGCTCGGCGGCGCAAAAATCAGCGAGGTTGAGTGCGTGGGCGAGTACCCCGTAAAGGATCGCATCGGAGATTACGAAAATCCCGTAGGCGAATGGAACAGTGCCGACATTGTCTGCAAAGGCAAAAAAATAACAGTGAAGATAAACGGCAAGGAGCAGAATGAGTGCACCTGCGAGTTCACCGACGGATACATTGCCCTGCAAAGCGAAGGCGGCCCCATAGAATTCAGAAATATATACATCGTCGAATAGACGCGTAATTGCAAAAGATTTTGTAATTTTGCGGCGGAAATGCAGCAATGCAAACAGATTTATCCGTATCGCTATGGTTAAGAAATACGATTTTCTTGTCATCGGCTCAGGAATAGCCGGTATGAGTTTCGCCCTAAAAGTGGCGCACAAAGGAAGCGTAGCCCTCGTATGCAAGACTACACTTGAAGATGCAAACACCTATTTTGCTCAAGGCGGCATTGCATCGGTAACGAATATGCTTGTCGACAACTTCGACAAGCACATAGAAGACACTATGATTGCCGGAGACCACATAAGCGACCGCCAGGCGGTCGAAAAGGTGGTACGCGAAGCTCCCGAACAGATAAGACAGCTTATCGAGTGGGGAGTAGACTTCGACAAGGACGAGAATGGGGAATTCGATCTCCACCGCGAAGGCGGACACTCGGAACACAGAATTCTGCATCACGCCGACAGCACCGGCGCCGAGATTCAGCGCTCTCTGATAAAGGCCGTACGCAACAACCCCAACATCACTGTCTACGACAATCACTTTGCAATAGAGATACTCACACAGCACCATCTGGGTATAAACGTAACCCGCCAGACACAAGGCATAGAATGTTACGGAGCATACGTCCTGAACCTTGACACCAACCGTGTGGACACCTTCCTGAGCAAAGTAACACTGATGGCCACCGGAGGATGCGGAGCCGTATACCAGACAACCACCAATCCCCTCGTAGCCACGGGCGACGGCATTGCCATGGTCTACCGCGCCAAAGGAACAGTGGCAGACATGGAGTTTGTACAGTTCCACCCCACAGCGCTCTACAACGTGGGCGACCGTCCCTCGTTCCTCATCACCGAAGCAATGCGCGGATACGGAGCAGTGCTGCGCATAATGGACGGCAAGGAGTTCATGCACAAGTACGACGAGCGCCTTTCGCTTGCCCCGCGCGACATTGTGGCACGCGCCATCGACAACGAGATGAAGACAAGAGGCGAAGACTTTGTCTATCTTGACGTTACACACAAGGATGCCGAGGAGACAAAAAAACACTTCCCTCTCATATACGAGAAGTGCCTCTCATTGGGCATAGACATCACAAAAGACTATATACCCGTAGCCCCTGCCGCCCACTACCTCTGCGGCGGAATAAAAGTGGATCTCAACGCCGCATCAAGCATACACCGTCTCTACGCAGTGGGCGAATGTTCATGCACTGGACTCCACGGCGGTAACCGCCTTGCAAGCAATTCGCTCATAGAGGCAGTGGTATATGCCGAAGCAGCTGCACGCCACACTATCTCAGTAGTCGACACATACAGTTTCAACGAAAATATCCCTGAGTGGAACGACGAGGGCACAAAGATGAACGAAGAGATGGTGCTCATCACACAGAGCCTGCGCGAAGTGGGACAGATAATGAGCACCTACGTAGGCATCGTCAGGACCGACCTTCGTCTGAAACGCGCATGGGATCGTCTGGATCTTCTCTACGAAGAGACAGAAGAGCTGTTCAAGCGTAGCGTGATAAGTAAAGAAATATGCGAACTTCGCAACGTAATAAATGTAGGTTATCTGATAATGCGCTGGGCTATGGAGCGCAAAGAGAGCCGCGGATTGCACTACAATCTCGACCATCCTCGCAAAGATTGATAACATAAAGAATTTTCAATGGAGTGGTTAAATAATCTCTTTTTCAGCCACAGCCCCTTGCAGGCAGTGGTAATAATCTCTATTATAATTGCCGCAGGACTCGGATTGGGCAAGATACGTTTCTTCGGAATATCACTCGGAGTAACATTCGTATTTTTCGCAGGCATCCTTGCCGGACATCTGGGATTCTCGATAGACCCAAAGATGCTCAGTTATGCCGAAAGCCTCGGCCTTGTGCTCTTTGTCTATGAACTTGGATTGCAGGTAGGCCCCGGATTTTTCAGCTCATTCCGCAAGGGTGGCGTACAGCTCAACATGCTTGCGATGGGAGTGATATTGTTAGGTACACTCACGGC
This sequence comes from Bacteroidaceae bacterium, assembly GCA_017557045.1. Taxonomy (GTDB): domain Bacteria; phylum Bacteroidota; class Bacteroidia; order Bacteroidales; family Bacteroidaceae; genus HGM04593. The sequence goes on from JAFYLO010000001.1 coordinate 6,067, forward strand.
TGTGGCACTGAGCTACGCGACATCGACACCCATGAGCGAAATGGTAGGTATCCTCTGCGGCGCCACGACAAACACCCCTGCGCTCGGTGCCGCACAGCAGACTCTCAAAGAGTTGGGAATGCAATCGACAGGTGCGGCCCTCAGTTGCGCCGTTACCTATCCGTTGGGAGTGGTGGGAGTTATACTCGCAATGCTCGCCGTGCGCAAGTTGTTTGTAAAGCCATCGGATATCGACAACGGCGAACACGAGGAGCACAACCATACATTCATCGCCACATACAGTGTGCAGAATCCCGGCATCTTCGACAAATGCGTCAAGGAGGTTGCAGAATTCACCCACATCAAATTTGTCATTTCCCGCCTGTGGCGCAACAATAAGGTAAGCATCCCTACATCGGAAATGCTCGTAAAGGAGAATGACCGCCTATTGGTGGTTACCACCGAAAAAGACGCCCCGTCGCTGACGGCGCTTTTCGGCAAGATGGAGTCGGACGATTGGAACAACGAGAATATCGACTGGAACGCAATAGACAGCAAATTAGTTTCGCGCAAGATTGTAATCACCCGCCCTGAGATCAACGGCAAAAGACTGGGCGCACTCAAGCTACGCAACAGCTATGGAATAAACATAAGCCGTGTAACGCGCAATGGAGTGCTGCTTCTGGCAACACCGAAGCTCATCCTGCAGCTTGGCGACCGTCTGACAGTAGTAGGCGAAGAGAAGGCCATCGAAAATATCGAAAAGGTGCTCGGCAACGCCTCAAACTCGCTCAACGAGCCCAATCTTGCTGCAATATTCATAGGTATTGTATTAGGACTTGTACTCGGTTCAATCCCCATTTTTATACCCGGAATGAGCACTCCTGTGAAATTGGGACTCGCCGGCGGACCCATCGTCGTGGGAATACTCATAGGCTGCTTCGGCCCCCGCTTCCACCTTGTAACATACACCACCCGCAGTGCCAACCTCATGCTGCGCGGAATAGGCCTTTCGCTCTATCTGGCCTGTCTGGGACTCGATGCGGGCGCACACTTCTTCGAAACCGTATTGCGCCCCGAAGGTGCTTTGTGGATAGGATTGGGATTCCTGATAACATTCGTGCCGGTGGTAATAATGGCACTTGTAGCAATGCGCTACAGCAGACTTGACTTCGGCTCGGCCTGCGGAATGCTGTGCGGAAGCATGGCCAACCCCATGGCACTCAACTATGCCAACGACACATTGCCGGGCGACAATCCTTCGGTAAGCTACGCTACTGTATATCCGCTGGCAATGTTCTGCCGAGTGATAATAGCGCAGATAATTGTAATGTTGTTTGTTTAGCGGCAATCTTGATTTTTATACAAATAATAGCTACCTTTGACACTTGTTGAATTTAATAAACAATAGACACACAATATTAACTAAAATTTTACAGACATGAGAAAAAGTATCTGGGTGAACCTGCTTATGCTCGTTATCTGCATGAGCTTTGCTGTAGAGGCAGGCGCACAAAAACACGAGTTCGCAAACTACAAACGCTTTGCAAAGGCAAACAGCGAACTTCCCAAAGTAACAAAGAAGGATAAACGCGTTGTATTCATGGGCAACTCAATCACAGAGGGTTGGCCCAGCCACCGTCCCGAATGGTTCAAAGAGAACCCCAACTATGTAGGTCGCGGCATCAGCGGTCAGACATCTTACCAATTTCTTCTTCGTTTCAGAGAAGATGTCATCAAACTTAACCCCAAAGTTGTTGTCATCAATGCCGGTACAAACGACGTAGCCGAGAATACAGGCCCCTACAACGAGGAGTTCACATTCGGCAACATTGTTTCAATGGTAAACATTGCTAAGGCCAACAAGATTAAGGTTATCCTTACTTCAGTTCTTCCCGCCAAAGGTTTCGGTTGGAGACCCGACATAAAGGATGCCCCCGAGAAGATTATGGCTCTCAACGCACGCATCAAGAAGTATGCCGAGGAGAACAAGATTCCTTACGTAGACTACTACACAGCACTTGTTGACACAGACGGCCGTTCAATCCCCGCCAAATATTCAAGAGACGGCGTTCATCCTCTGCCCGAAGGCTACAAGGTGATGGAGGCCCTCATCCAGCCCGTTATCAAGAAGATGCTCTAATCAATCTTGCATAGATACAAAAAATGGTTCACTCTTAACGAAGTGAACCATTTTTTGTATCTGCTATTTTGCTGTATATCAGAAGGGAAGGTCGTCTGCCTCGCTCTGAGCCGAGAAGTCGACATTATTAGCGGCAGGGGCATTCACAGCAGGAGCATATTCGGGTGCAGGTGCAGGGCCGCCTCTCTCCACTCTCCAGGCGCGTATATCATTGTACCAACGGCCCTGGTATTCGCGTGCGTTAATATCGAAAGAGACTGTCATCTCCTCGCCTGCCTGAATGTTGAACTGAGAAATCTTGTCGGCTCCGAATACGTTGAAGCACATTTTTCTGGGGTACTGCTCATGTGTTTCAAGCACATATTCCTGCATTTTCCACTCGTTACCGGTCTTAGAAATACCGCCTCTCTCGGGCAGCACCGCAATGATTTTTCCTGTAATTTCCATATATCTATTCAAAAATTAAAATTCAAAATAAAGGTGTTAGAAGCTGTTTTCATTCACAACGAATGCAACTATTATCTTGCAAAGATAAACTAAAAATTCAATAAATATCAAGCATTGCAAAAAACTATTGGAATTTTATGTAAATCGCGACAAAAACAGAGTGCAAATTCGTCTGTTATTTTTTTGCATATCTCGCTCGTATGTACTATATTTGTCATAATATAACAATCTGCCCTACCCTTTAGGGTAGAACACTTACCGAACGAACAACAAAAAACACAAGAATATGAACTTTATAGTATCAAGCTCACAGCTTACGAGCCACCTGCAGGCAATCAGCCGCGTGATAAATTCAAAGAACACAATTACAGTTCTCGAATGTTTCCTTTTCGAATTCGAAGGCAACACGCTCAAGCTCACAGCATCGGATAACGACAACACACTGAATACCTCATTCGAGGTTACAGAGTGCTCCGAAGATTTCCGCTTCGCAATATCATCGAAAATCCTCCTCGACTCATTGAAAGAGATTTCAGAACAGCCCGTACGCTTCGAAATTGACAAAGAGACACTCGAAATAACAATTTACTACCAGAACGGTAAATACAGCATGGTAGGCGTAAATGCCGACGAATATCCCTCGGCACCTGCTATGGGCGAAAATTCCGTAAGATTGTCTATGCCCGCCGATGTACTTGCAAGCGGCATTTCAGCATCGCTGTTCGCAGCAGCCGACGACGAAATTCGCCCCGTGATGTGCGGAATCTACTTCGACCTCGCCCCTGAGAGCGTAACTATGGTAGCATCGGACGGCCACAAACTGTCGCGCTGCCGCGACTTCTCGGTAAAAGGAGCAGAAAAATCGGCATTCATCCTTCCCAAAAAGCCCGCCAACCTGCTGAAGAACCTCTTGGCAAAGGAGAGCGGTAACGAGACAATGATAGAATTTGACGACCGCTTCGCAGTATTCTCATTAGAGAACTACAAACTTGTCTGCCGTCTCATCGAAGGCCGCTATCCCAACTACAATTCCGTAATTCCGCAGAACAACCCCCGCAAGATAACAGCCGACAGAATGGCCATGCTCGGAGCATTGCGTCGCGTAGCCCTCTTCTCCTCACAGGTAAGCCTTGTGAAACTGCATATACAGGATGGCAACATGGTAATCTCTGCACAGAACAACGACTTCTCGACCTTCGCCGAAGAGAGTCTTGTATGCAGCTACGATGGCGCACCCATGAACATAGGCTTCAGCGCATCGTTCCTCATAGACATACTCAACAACATCCCTGGCGCAGAAGTTGTAATAGAACTTGCCGACCCCTCACGCGCAGGAGTAATGTTCCCCGCCGAACAGCAGGAGAATCAGGAACTTCTGATGCTGCTTATGCCCATGATGTTAACAGACTAAGCCATTAAGAGAATGAAACTCAACCTTAAAAAGCCGATTGTATTCTTCGACCTCGAAACAACAGGCATCAACGTATCCACCGACCGCATAGTGGAAATATGCTACATTAAAGTGATGCCCAACGGAAACGAACTCTCGCGCACTATGCGCATAAACCCCGAAATGTCCATCCCCAAAGAGGCATCGGATGTACACGGCATCACCAACGACGATGTAAAGGATTGCCCCACATTCAAGGAGGTAGCCCGCGAAATAGCAAAGGACTTCGAAGGCTGCGACATCGCAGGCTTCAACTCCAACCGTTTCGACGTCCCCATGCTCGCCGAAGAGTTCCTGCGTGCAGGTGTAGACATCGACCTCAGCCGCCACAAGGCAGTCGATGTGCAGGTAATATACCACAAGCTCGAACAGCGCACCCTCTCCGCAGCATACAAATTCTACTGCGGCGGCGAACTTGTAGACGCCCACAGCGCCCTTGCTGACACCCGTGCCACCTACGAAATACTGATGGCGCAGCTCGACAAATATCCCGACATACTGAAGAACGACATAGAATTCCTGTCGGACTACTCATCGTTCACCCGCAACGTCGACTATGCCGGCCGCATGGTCTATGACGATGCAGGCAGAGAGATATTCAACTTCGGACGCTACAAGGGAATGCTCGTCAGCGAGGTGCTGCAACGCGATCCCGGTTACTACGGATGGATGATGAACGGCGATTTTCCCCTCAACACCAAACAGAAACTCACAGAGATAAGATTGCGCTCGATAAAAGGATAAACAACCATGCTGAAAGGAAAAAAAATAGTGCTCGGCATTACGGGAAGTATAGCAGCCTACAAGGCCGCTATACTTGTTCGTTTATTGGTAAAGGCCGGCGCCGAAGTACAGGTGGTGATGACACCCTCAGGCAAAGAATTCATTTCGCCCCTCACACTCTCCACCCTGTCGGGCAATGCAGTGCTCAGCGAATTTTTCAACGAGCGCAGCGGTGAGTGGCACAGCCATGTAAGCCTCGGACTTTGGGCCGATGCAATGATAATAGCCCCCGCCTCGGCAGCCACAATAGCGAAAATGGCAACCGGAGTAGCCGACAACCTGTTGATAACCACTTATCTGTCGATGAAGGCACCTGTCTTTGTAGCCCCTGCTATGGATCTTGATATGTACGCCCACCCATCGACCACCCGCAACATCGAACAACTGAAAGCATACGGCAACCACATAATAGAACCCGCTGCCGGAGAGCTTGCCAGCCATCTTGTAGGCAAAGGCCGCATGGAGGAGCCCGAAAATATAGTGCGCGCCATAGAGGAATATTTCACCTCAATGGCAGAGCCCGCAAGCCCGCTATCAGGAAAAAAGATAGTGATAACAGCAGGACCCACATACGAGAAGATAGACCCGGTTCGCTTCATAGGCAACTATTCGTCGGGCAAAATGGGATATGCCCTCGCCGAAGAGTGCGCCCTTGCCGGAGCAGATGTTACACTCGTCTCGGGCCCCGTCTCGCTTGCAACACCGCACCCTGCAATCCACCGCATAGATGTAGAGTCGGCGGCAGAAATGTACGACGCCGCACGCGCATCATTCACCGATGCCGATGCAGCAATACTCTGCGCAGCGGTGGCAGACTTCACCCCCGATACCCGCGCCACAGAAAAAATAAAACGCGAAAAGGGCAGCGGCCTCACACTTCAACTGAAGCCCACACCCGACATTGCAGCCTCGCTGGGCGCAGAGAAGCGTCCCGGACAGCGACTCGTAGGATTCGCCCTTGAGACACACGATGCCGAGGCCCACGCACGCGAAAAACTTGCAAAGAAAAACCTCGACTTCATTGTGCTCAACTCACTTGAAGACAAGGGAGCAGGCTTCGCTGTAGACACCAACAAGGTAACCATCATCGATGCAGAGAGCGCAACCTCCTACCCACTCAAAAGCAAGCGTGAGGTCGCACGCGACATTGTAAAACACCTATCGACACTCTTCGTATCCCTGCTGCTGATGATGCTCCTTCCCGCAGGAGTGCAGGCACAGGAACTCAAGGCAAACATCACCCTGAACACCGAAAAGATAGATGGTACAAACAACGAAGTATTCGATGTTCTCAAAAACTCGCTCGACGAATTCATAAACAACACCTCATGGACAGAGTACGAATTCGAAGAGCATGAGCGCATTGCCTGCAACTTCTCCATCGTCGTGGAATCATACGCCGAGGATGGCACATTCGAGTGCTCACTGATGGTGCAATCCCTGCGCCCCATATACGGTTCATCATACAGCACCCCGGTATTCAAATACCAGGACAACGAAGTGGAATTCAAATACATGGCCTACGACCGACTGGAGTATAAGGAGGATAATCTCGACAACAACCTCACAGCCATCATTGCCTTCTATGCCTACCTCATCATCGGCCTTGACATGGACACAATGGGCGAGCTTGGCGGAACGGAATTCCTGAACAAGGCACAAAACATAGCCTCAGGTGCACAGAGTCTCGGCGGTACAGGATGGCAGTCGGGAACAAGTACCCGCAACCGCTTCACCATCATCGACGACTACATGAACACAGCCCTGCTGCCCGTGCGCCAGATGATGTACAGCTACCATCGCAAAGGATTCGACATAATGTTCCGCGAGGCAGACAAAGGAAGAGCCGAAATTGCAAAAAGCCTCGAACTGCTGCAAAGCGGCTATCAGGATCGTCCCCTGTCGTACTTCCCCAAACTCTTTACAGAGTACAAGCAGGAAGAACTTATAAACATCTTCTCACAAGGCCCCGCAAAAGAGCGCAAACAAGCCGTGGAGATACTGACAGAGATAAATCCCTCCCTCACATCTTCATGGGATAAAATTTCAACCATCTGACACTAAATGCTCACATCACTACAAATAAAGAACTACGCACTTATTGAAAAGCTTGAAGTAGACTTCTCCTCAGGCTTTTCTGTAATAACCGGAGAGACCGGAACCGGAAAATCGGTACTCTTGGGAGCAATCTCCATGCTCCTCGGCGAACGCTCCGACTCCAAACTTGTGCGCGAGGGAGCCGACAAATGTATAATTGAAGGCACATTCGACATCTCCACACTCGACCTCGAAAGCCTCTTCGAAGAAAATGAGCTTGAATACGATGCCCACGAATGCATCATACGCCGCGAACTATCCTCAACAGGCCGCGGACGGTTCTTCGTAAACGACACCCCCGTCTCAGCCGCATTACTCAAAGAGATTGGAGGCAGACTAATAGACATACATTCGCAGCACAAGAACCTGCTGTTAGGTAACAAGAACTACCAACTGAACGTGCTCGACCTGCTCGCAGCAGACGAAGAACAGCTCGAAGAGTACCGCGCACTCTACAAACGCTACGACACCACACGCAAGGAGCTACAGAAAGCAAAAGAACAGCTCGAAGCAGTGCGCAATGATGAGGAGTGGCTTCGCTATCAACTCGAAGAGATTGACGGGGCCTCATTCAGCGAAGGAGAACAGGAGGAACTGGAACAGGAATCGGAACAACTCACACATGCCGAAGAGATACAATCGGCACTGCATAAAGCAATAATACTAATAGACAACGACGAGAAAAGCCTGCTCCAATCACTGCGCGAAGCAGCATCATCGCTCAGCCGCGTAGCTCCGCACTATCCCGTAGCCGAGACACTCGCCGAGCGCATAGAGAGCAACTACATTGAACTAAAGGACTGTTGCAACGAAATACGCCACAACGCAGAGAGCAGCACATTCTCTCCGGCCCGACTCGAACAGATAGAGGCACGCCTGACGCTGATGTACGACCTCTTCAAGAAACACCACGTAGAGAGCATTGCCGACCTGCTCGCTCTTGCCGATGAATACCGCACACGACTTGACAACATAATCTGTGGCGACGACCGCATAGCAGAGCTCGAAAAATCGGTTGCCACACAGCGAAAAGAACTCACAGCGCTCGCCGGCCGACTCACAGAGCTGCGCCAAACAGCAGTAGACACCCTGCGCGAAAAGATAACAGCAATACTCGTAACTCTGGGAATGCCCAAGATTCGCTTCGAAGCGACACTTTCCGCAACCGATGACTTTACCCCCACAGGCTGCGACAAGGCAACCTTCCTGTTTTCGGCAAACAGCATAAGTCCCATGCAGCCCCTTGCCGAAGTGGCATCAGGCGGAGAGATGGCGCGAGTGATGCTCGCCCTGAAGTCGATAATAGCAGAATTCACTGCAATGCCCACACTCATATTCGACGAGATAGACACTGGAATATCGGGCATACTCGCCGAGCGCATGGGACGCCTCATGCAACAGATGGGCAGCATGGAACGACAAGTAATAAGCATCACCCACCTGCCACAAGTGGCAGCACTCGGCTCGCGCCACTACAAAGTGTGCAAAGAGGAGGGCGAGGGAGGCACACGCACTTACATACGCCCGCTCGACACCGAAGAACGCATCAGGGAAATAGCGCAGATGATGAGCGGCGAACAGCTCACCGAAGCGGCTATCGACACAGCCCGCAACCTTATATCAACCAACAACCAGCAATAAAACAACAGACTATAATATGGCAGTAAATAACGAAATGATATTCGGCGTACGCGCCGTACTTGAGGCACTCGACGCCGGCAAAGAGATTGACAAGATACTCATTAAGAAAGATATACAGAGTGAACTTTCACGCGAACTGTTCGCAGCCCTCAAAGGCCGCACAATCCCCGTACAGCGTGTGCCGGTAGAGAAACTCAACCGCATCACCCGCAAGAACCATCAGGGAGTGATTGCCTTTGTATCGGCAGTGGAATATGCAAGCATAGAGACAGTGATCCCCACACTCTTCGAAGAGGGCAAGAATCCCCTGATTGTACTGCTCGACGGCATCACCGACGTGCGTAACTTCGGCTCGATAGCCCGTACCTGTGACTGTGCAGGCGTCGATGCAGTAATTATCCCCATGCACGGCAGCGTAACAGTCAATGCCGATGCTGTAAAGACCTCAGCCGGAGCACTGCACACACTGCCCGTATGCCGCGAAAAGAACATCACCGAAACACTCAAATACCTGAAGGCAAGCGGCCTGCGCATAGTATGTGCCACAGAAAAGGGTAAAATAAACTACACAGCAAGCGACCTTACAGCCCCCGTATGCGTAGTAATGGGAGCCGAAGACACAGGAATACCCGCCGAACATCTTGCCCTTTGCGACGATTGGGTGTCAATACCGCAGTACGGCCGTATAGAATCACTCAACGTATCCGTAGCAACAGCAGTCATACTCTACGAAGCTGTACGCCAGCGCCACACAAACGAATAACAATATGAAAAGCAGACTTTTACTGATACTGCTGCTGCTCCCCCTCTGCCTCGGTGCAAAGGCGCCCAAGAAGGTAACAGCAGGGCGCAGCTCCGTAGTAAGCATACTCACATTCAAAGACGGCAAACTGCTGCGCAGCGGCACTGGAGTATTCACCGGCAGCGACGGCGAACTCCTCTCCACCTACTCGCTATTCGTCGACTGCGACAGCGCCGTAGCGATTGACAACCGCGGCACAATGCGTCAAATAGTGAAAGTATCAGGCGCCGACGAAATATACGACTGCATACGCGCATACGCACAGCCCGATAAAAAATTACAGGCCCTCACCCCGGCCACACAGCCCTCCACCACTGCCGAGAAGCTCTATCTGGTAGCCTACGGCATGAAGAAGAGCGGCACGATAGAAGAGACCACAATCGAGAAAGTCGACACAATAGCAGGCGGCAACAGCTACTATACCATAAGCCTGCCCAAGCGCGAAAAGCACACCTCAGCCCCCCTGCTCAACGAACAGGGCGAACTTGTGGCACTGCTGCAATCGGTTGGCACAGGCGACACACTGAAGAGCCACGCCATTTCAGCAAAGTTCGTGAAAAACCTCACCATAAAGGCCGCCAACTACAACAGCAACCGCTTCACCCGCATAGGCATAAAGAAGAGCCTGCCGGAGACCGAAGAAGAGGCACTGTCATGCCTGATGCTGCAATCCTTCTCATCGGACAGCACGGCATACAGCACCATGCTCACAGAATTCCTCGCCCAATACCCCGAAAGCTATCAAGGCTATCTGCACAGAGCAGAATACAACGTATCGAAGCTGAAGGAGTATAAGGAAGCCCTCGCCGACTGGGAAAAGGCACTCACGCTCGCCGACAAGAAAGAGGAGGTGTGGTACCACAAAGCCAATAGCCTTTATGCCAACAAGCTCTATGCCGACTCACTTGCAGGAACAGCCTACTCCATCGACACAGCAATAGCCTGCATCGACCGTGCAATAGAGATTGACCGACAGCCGCTATTTCTGCGTCTGAAAGGCAATCTGCACTACACCAAGCGCGACTACGCTACAGCCTTTGACAGCTACGCTTCACTATCATCAACCAACCTGCGCAGTGCCGAGATATTCATGCTCGCAGCCAACTGCAAGGAGATACTCGGCGACAGCGATGCAGCCATTCTGCAACTCGACAGCGCAATAGCAACCTTCGGACGCGTGCCCATAACAGCTATGGCACCCTACGTGCTCAACCGAGGCCTTGTAAAGTACCGCGCAGGACGCTACCGCGAAGCAGTACTCGACTACAACATCTACGAAAATCTGCTCAGCGGCAACGTGAATGCCAACTTCTACTATATGCGCCAGCAGGCAGAGTACAACGGCAAGATGTATCGCCTCGCCCTCGCCGACATTGAGCTTGCACTGAAACTGGAGCCTGAGAACATACTCTTCCTGCTCGAAAAAAGTCGCCTATGCTACCGCGTAAACATGATAGACGATGCTCTCCCCGCGCTCGAAAAAGCCGTAAAGATAGCCCCCGACAGCCCCGACGCCTACTATCTGCTTGCACGTTGTCAGATGGCTAAAGGCAACAAGGCGGCCGCTAAGCAGAATCTCGAAAAGGCACAGAAGCTCGGACACCCCGGTGCGGCAGAGACGCTGAAAAGCCTATAAGGAGGGAATATTTCTGCTTTTGTATAGAAGCTGTTTGAATTTTATTTCGGAATTATTTTTCAAGAAAATTCAAACAGCTTCTTAAAATTTAAGTCAATATAAGCTCAGAACACCCGCATTTAAATGCAGATGGATAGGGCAAAAGCAGAAAACAATTCGCATTTTTGCGAATTATTTTCTGCTTTTGTATTACATTTGCACTATAAGATTATTACATATAATGAGAATTATATTTGAAGACACAGCGTTAGAAGAACTGTACACTCATGGCACTACTACAAACAACAAATACAAAAAATTGCCTAAAGATGTTGTTAAACAATACATTAAAGTAGTAAACTACATCAGGGCATCGCGTCGTTTAGAAGATTTATTCTACATTAAGTCCCTACATTACGAAAAGAAAAAAGGGAACTTAAACGGAGTTGATGCCGTTTGGATAAACAAGCAATATAGATTATTGTTTAAGAAGCTGTTTGAATTTTATTAGAAAATAATTCTATATTTGCGCTGTTTATTTCGGCTTATTTGAGTCTATTTTGGCATCTTTTCTTTCTTATTTTTTGGAAATAGCCCGCTATTCCCTGCAAAATGCGAAAGAAAATCTACTCAAAAGTTGCGGTTAAACGAGCGCAATGTGAACTTGTTCACAAATTGTACAGCGAGTGATAGCAACTTCAACGAAGTTAAATAGCTCTCAAATAATTCCGAAAGATAGTGCAAGCCGAGAGAAGAATATCAAGTTTACTTGAATATTATTCCGAGGTGCAGCCTATCTTATGAAAATAAAATTCAAGCAGCTTCTTAAAAAACAGATACCTTTTATATGTCAGTATCTTTAAATTGAGTTAAAACAAACTATTTTTTGTGTAAATTTATGTTGCAATTGCATAATAAGAGGTAACTTCGCAAAAATATGACAAGACGACCGGCAAAAAGCATGAACAGCATAAAGAATATACTACTACTGTTACTGTTGCTGACATTCACAGCAATAACCACTGTGTCTGCGCAAGCAGGCAGGCGCCCCTTTACGGTTGTGATAGATGCCGGACATGGAGGCAAAGATCCCGGAGCACTATCCTCGAACAGAAAATTAAAGGAGAAAAACATAAATCTTGATGTTGCTTTGTCGTTGGGTAAAATGATAACCGGCACCTATCCCGAAATAAAAATTGTGTACACCCGCAAAACCGACAAGTTCGTAACATTGGGCGACCGCGCTCAGATAGCCAACAAGGCAAAAGCCGACCTCTTCATCTCCATCCACACAAATGCAGCAAAATCCACACGACTCAATGGCTGCGAGACATTTACTTTGGGCTCCGGCAGCAGTGCAGAGGCTAAAAAGGCTGCGCAATACGAAAATAAGGTAATGGAACTCGAAGAGAACTATCACGAGACATACAAAAAGTTCAATTCGCTTTCCACTGAGGACTACATAGTGCTCGAAATGTTGCGCACACACGACATAGAAAAGAGTATCTTTTGCGCCGATGCCATACAGAAAAACATGATAAAGCGCAGCAAACGCAACAACCTCGGAGTAAAGAATGCCGGATTCTATGTGCTACACCAGACAAATATGCCCAGCATCCTCATAGAATTGGGATTCATCAGCAACCCCGGAGATATGAAATATCTTAGCTCCGACGCAGGAAAGCAGGCGCTTACAAAAGGTATCTTCGATGGCTTTTCGGCATACTACAAACAGTATGGCCGCTCCAAAAATACAGCAAGGCAGGATGCTCCTCCCCCTGCAGTTACGGAGACAGAAACAGCAGACACTGAAGTTGCAACCTCCTCGGCAGCTCCGGTGTTCAAAATACAGATACTCACATCGGACAAGGTGCTTAAGGCTAAGGATAGCAGGCTCAAAGGCTTGAAGACCTCCTACTACAAGGAGAATGGTATGTATAAATACACCTACGGCTCCACCACCGACTACAACGAAATACTGAAACTGCACAAAAGCATAAAAAGCAAGTTCAAGGAATCGTTCATAGTGGCATTCCGAGGCGATAAAAAGATAAGCACACGCACAGCAATAGACGAATACAAATCAAACAGAAAATAGGACATGAAAAAAATATTCTCACGCGAAGTAATCATAGGCGCAACAGGCATTTTGGCCATACTTATCATATATCTGTTGATAAACTTCTTCAAAGGTATCAATCTCTTCAAGGCCGACAACCACTACTATGTTAAATTCACAGATGTCTGCCAGCTTGTAAACTCCAGTCCTATATTTATAAACGGCTATAGTGTAGGCAATGTGCGCGACATCAACTACGACTATAGCAATCCGGGCAACATCATCGTAACAATAGAGATTGACGAGCGTATGAAGGTGCCCGCAGGCAGCTACGCCACCATCACCACTCACATGCTTGGTGGCACAGATATGAGCCTTGTACTTGCAAACAGCAACAGGATACTTGCTCCAGGCGATACTATTGCCGGTTACCCGAATAAAGACATAGCTTCCGTAGCAAGCGAAAAGATACTCCCTGCATTCGACCGCCTGATGCCCAAACTCGATTCCATTCTTGGCAGTCTGAACACAATGCTTGCCAATCCCGCTCTTGACACAACTATCAACAATGCCGCCATACTGAGCGAGGAGCTCAAAAAGACAACAGCAAGCATAAATACTCTTCTCGGTAAGGATGTCCCTGCAATAACCGACCGCATGGTACGCCTTGAGGATGACCTTCTTGCAGTGAGTGGCGAACTTAAAAACATAAACTACGCAGCTATAAGCAAGGAGCTTGAAAAGACATTGCTGAATGTACAGCAACTGACAACTGCTCTTGCATCGGATAAAGGCACGATAGGTCTGCTGCTCAACGATACAACTCTTTATCGTAATCTCTGTACCACATGCGAGCAGGCCGAGTCGTTGCTTGTGAACCTGCGCGAGGAGCCCAAACGCTACGTACATTTCTCCATTTTCGGCAGAAAGGACAAGAAATAAATACTACTCTTTATATAACTAAAAATCGCACCCGCAAGTGCGATTTTTAGTTATATAGTATTGTATAGTGCAGGTAAAATCACAAAAATCGTTATTTCCGCATACCATTATAATAACGAACTTTGCAACCGGAAAAATAGAAAACAGACGACAATGAAAAAAATGATTACCGCACTGCTGTTTGCTACATTATGCACACACACTATTCAGGCAAACAGCCCCAACGATGTAACTGCTGCAACCGTCAACCCTGCACCCGAAATTAAAAAAGGATGCTACATTTCGGGCCATGTAATTGAAAAGAAGAGCGAGGAGAATATTCCTTTTGCCAACATCTACATACAAGAGACCAAGCAGGGAACCATAAGCAACGAGGCGGGACATTTCGAATTCAAGAATATGGCGCCCGGAAAATACACCATCCGAGTATCCGCAATGGGTTACCGCACAGAGACAAAAACTGTTACAGTCAGCAAAGATTATGCCACAGTTGTGCACTTCGAAATGACTGACGAATCACTGAAAATAGAAGAACTCGTAGTCTCTGCCAACCGCAACGAGGTTAGCCGCCGCGAAGCACCTGTGGTGGTGAATATCGCCGGTCCCAAACTGATAGAGACTGTAAACTCCACCGACCTTGCAAAAACCCTCAACTACCTGCCCGGACTGCGCGTGGAGAACAACTGCCAGAATTGCGGATTCCCCCAAGTAAGAATAAACGGACTCGAAGGCCCCTATTCGCAGATACTCATAAACAGTCGTCCTGTGGTGAGCGCCCTCAGCGGTGTTTACGGACTCGAACAGATACCTGTGAGCATGATTGAACGTGTAGAGGTAGTGCGCGGTGGCGGCTCGGCCCTTTTCGGCGCAAACGCTGTGGGCGGTACCATCAACATCATCACAAAAGACCCGGTAAACAACTCTTTTCAAGTATCATCGAACTTCTCCAATATCAACGGCGGCGCATGGGAACAATATATGGGTGCAAACGCATCGCTCGTTTCAAAGGACAACTCCTACGGCATTGCCCTCTACGAGAGCTACCGCAACCGCAACGACTATGACCACGATGGCGACGGCTTCTCTGAACTTGGCCAATTGAATATGAACACCTTTGGTCTGCGCACCTACTACCGTCCCACACACACCAGTCGCATAAGTCTCGAATACCACACTACTAACGAGACCCGTCGCGGCGGAAATAAGTTCGACCTTCAGCCCCACGAAGCTGACATCACCGAGCAGACAAAGCACATAATAAACAGCGGAGGTCTCTCATACGACAAATTCTGGGACGACTATAAGCACAAACTCTCAATCTACACCTCGTTGCAGCACATTGACCGCGACAGCTACTACGGTGCGCAGCGCGACCCCAATGCATACGGAAAGACAGATGACCTTACATGGGTAACCGGTGCCACATATACGGCAGGAATTGACAAATTCATTTTCTCTCCCGCAACATTCACCGGCGGACTCGAATATCAAGAGAACAGCCTGCACGACATAATGACAGGCTACAACCGCGACATGAAACAGAATGTACGCATCGCAAGCCTCTTCTTGCAAAACGAGTGGGATATGAAGATATTTTCGTTGCTCATCGGTGCACGCCTCGACAAGCACAACCTTATAGAAAATCCCATAATAAGCCCCCGCGTCAACCTGCTTTTCAAACCCGAAGAGAATTTTCAGGCACGCCTCACCTATTCGACAGGCTTCCGCGCACCGCAGGCCTATGATGAGGACCTGCACGTAACGGCTGTCGGAGGCGAAGGAGTGCAGATAACCCTTGCCGACGGACTCCGCGAAGAGCGTTCTAACAGCTTCAGCGGCTCAATCGACTGGACTAAGCAGTTGGGGCATTGGCAATCGAACATTTTGCTCGAAGGATTCTACACAGGGCTCAACGATGTGTTTGTGCTTGAGGATATTGGCGAAAATGCCGAGGGCTTTATGCTGAAAGGGCGTCGTAACGGTAGCGGAGCAAAAGTCTACGGCGTAAACATCGAAGCAAAAATGGCGCACGGCAAGGATGTTTCAGTGCAGATGGGTGCCACTGTACAGCGCAGCCGATACAACAGCGCTGAGGTGTGGAGCGAAGCTGACGGCGCACCGCTTACTACAAAGCGCATGCCCCGAACCCCCGATTTTTACGGCTATCTGACACTGACAGCCTCTCCGCTGAAGAATTTCGAAGCCTCACTCTCCGGTACATACACAGGAGAAATGCTCGTTCCCCACTACGCAGGCTACATTGCACAGGATCGCATGGAAGAGACACCTGACTTCTTCGATGTTAACCTTAAACTGGGCTACACATTTGTGATGCGCGACCATATAAAATTCCAGCTCAACACCGGTGTGCAGAATATACTGAACAGCTTCCAGGAGGATCTTGACAAAGGTGAATTCCGCGATTCGGGATATTTCTACGGCCCCACTTCGCCCCGAACAATATTTGTAGGTTTGAAGATTATGAACTGATAAGGAATAGTCATATATATAAAAGATGTGCACATACGCAACAGAAACGTATGTGCACATCTTTTATATATAATTTGTCTACTTCTTCTTCAGCTCAATCTTGTCGATGTCGGGAGCCCATGCATAGTCGCATCCCACAGATACTACATTGTATCCGGGCTTTAGGGTAACATCAACTGTTGCAACCGCAGGCTTGTTGTAGTCGCCCGAAGAGAGATTGTCGAGAACATACTCCTTGTCGTTCACAGCTACCTGTATTTTCTGTTTTTTGCTTGTGCAGTAGCTTATGCCAAGTTCGTAGTTGCCACCCTTCTCGCTGTAGACCTCTTTCCATACAACGCGGTTCTCAGGCTTTGCGCCAACGTAACCCACTCTCACGCCACCCGAACAGTTGGGCGACTGCACACAACGTATGATGCGGGGATTGTGTCCGAGGTCGTCGTAGAGAGGAAGGAATGCCCATTCAGCTTCATAAACCTCAGGTTCGAGACGCTCTTCAGCCTCCATGCGGCAGATAAGAACGCTGCGTCCTTGAAGAGAACAACTCATCTGTTGTTCGAATGTGCCCATATCTTCGTGCTTCACAAGGTCGCGTACCTTCACCTTGCCGCCAAGTTCCAATGTCTTGAAGGGTACGGTGATGTCGCAGGCGCTGTCCGACGAATTGTAGAATGCAATTGCACGAACCTTACCACGCTTTGTCTCAATATCCTTTACAAGAACGTAAGCATCGCCATTGCGCTGTGCAACGTATGCCTGCAATCCGAGAGGGTCCTGATTAAGCGCGATAAGTTCCTTGTTCTTCAACAGTTCGAGTGAACTTTCGGGGATAGAGGTCATGTCGCATCCGATGAGTAGGGGAGAGCTCATTATACACCAGATTCCGAAGTGCACCTCCTCCTCGTTGCGGGGCATTCCGCGACCAATCTCCAGCATATCCATGTCGTTGTATCCGCCGTTGCCTGCGAATGCAGAAAGGTACATGTTCTTGCCAATGATATATTTTATAGAACTCCAACGAGGCTGGATATCCCAGCTTATGCGCCACGAGCGGGCAATGTTTGCTGCCCATGCGCCGGGGTAAGCCCAACGGCAGATGTTGATAGATGCATCTGTGCGGCCTGTGTTTCTGATAGCCTTAACGATAGATTCGTAACGGTCGCGCTCGCTGAGTCCAAGCTCTTTGCCTCCGCAGTAGTCAATCTTTATAAAGTCGAAATTCCACTCCTTGAAGTAAACATCGGCATCCTGTTGGTCGTGTCCGTAGAATCCGGCGCCGATACCTGTCTTCTCGGCGTTGTACATCGACCCGCAAGTGTTGTCGCCACCTTCGGAGTAGATACCGGCCTTAAGTCCCAATGAGTGAACATAGTCCGAAACTACACGCATACCGTTGGGGAAACGCTCGGCGTTGTATGTCATTTTGCCGACAGAGTCGCGGTAACCGAAGAAACCGTCGTCAATGTTTATATACTTGTATCCGGCATCTTTAAGCCCGGTACTGACCATAGCATCAGCCTGTTTCTTGATAAGGTCTTCGCTTATGTCTACAAAGTAGGTGTTCCAGGAACTCCAGCCCATGAGAGGGGGCAGAAATGCTTTTTCCTTTGTCTCCTGTGTGCCTGAGCATGATGCAAGAAGCGCGCCGCAAAGGGCAAAAGCATACAAAAATCCATTTTTCATAAATAAGTTAGATTTTATAGTAGCATTTCGACCTATTGGAGCATGCGCTCCAATAGGTCGAAATATAATGGTTGGTATTATTAAAGGATAGAATAAAGCACATACACCCAGTGTGCTACGATAGCAGCAAAGAGTCCGCCGAATGTATGCGAAATGATAGCTTTGGATGTCAACTGACGGTAGCCGAGCGAGTCGAGCATGGCAGTGTGTGTACTCAAGTAACCGCTCCAGCACATACCGATGGCGGTGAATACCGCGATAGCATTTCCGTCAGCCCAACCCTGAGCAACGAAATTGGGCACAAGACCGAGAGCTGCACCTACAGCACCGAGTGCTGTGATGGGGAATGCAACCAGGTGGGGGTCTGTGAAACCGAACAGGAACTCGAATATGAAGTCAATCTTTGCAGCCAACCAAGGGAGGAGCGCAACACCTTCGTATGCAGCGCCTGTGTAACCTTCGGGAGCCGAGGGGTTGGTGAGAATCATCACCAAAGTAGAGATGATGAGCACACCGGGGATAATTGCGAGACCAACATCAACACCGGTTTTTCCACCGTCGAGCAGTGAGTTCAGAATGCGCAGGAACATGTTGGGCTCAACGTGCTCTTCTGCTTTGAATTCGTTGAACATCTCATCGGCTGCATTCTCGCTTGCATACTGAGGATAGTTCTTTATGGTGAAATACTGCATCAGTCGTGTAGAGAGGATACAACCGCAGCAAGCTCCGAAAAGTCCAATGAGCGGCTCAGCCATAAAGCCTTGTCCCATCATGAAGACAATCACCACAAGACCCATTCCGAATGCTGTACCGAAGTTTGTGAGCGAAATGTACTGGAATTTCTTGAAGTAGCTGCTGAATCGCTTGTCCGAAGCAAGTGAAATGATGGCGGGGTTGTCCGAAAGGAATGTCATTACAGCACCCAGCGATGCAACACCGGGGAGATTGAAAAGAGGCTTCATGAGCGGACGCAAGATGCGCTCAAGCAGACGTACAACACCAAATTCGGTGAACAGCTTGCCTATGGCACCTGTTACAACGCACACTCCCATGAGGAAGAGAACTGTGTCAATCAACAACTTGTGTGCAGTGTTCATTATGGTGTTGAGCATATTGTCTACACCCATCACTGAACCGATGTAGCCGAAGAGGGCCACGAAAATCAATAAACAGGGAATGCCTGTGGGGATGTAACTCCAAAAAGAACGTTTCATGTTATGTTGTTTTTATTATTTTTTGAATGACAAAAGGTTCATCTTCCATTTGAGACCTAAGGTTACATACGACTGTTCGTCGAGCAATGCGCCGGCGGGGTTACCGTTCTTGCCGAATGAATGGCTGAAAGCAGCGTGAAGGCGCACATTTTTGTTACCGCCGTCCAGAGGGTAGTACTCTACACCTGCACCCACGCGGGTAACCTCTGTGCCCGACATTACGCAGTAGTCGCCTGCTTTGTCGGTGTTGCTTACGTCGTATGTTGCTTTAGCGAAGATGTTCCACTTCTGTGAGGGTGAGTACGAAAGTTCGCCCATGAGAGAAATGTCCTTCATCAGGAATGTCTGGTTGCGTACCGCACGGTTCATTACGTCAAATTCCAAAGAGAAGTCGCCTACGTTGAACTTGTTTCCGAGTGTGATGTAGTTGATGAACTCACCGGGCATGCACTCAATCATGTTTACTGAGTAGATGGTGTTGAACCAGCCATGTGAGCCGTACCACAAGAGGTTGTATGCGTACATGTCCTTACCGGGGAGGCGGAAGGGGCTTTCGCATACCTGTGCCAGCAACTGGTCTTTGCCCTCGTTGAAAGTATATGTAAGGTTCACACCGAACTGGTAGCAGGGAATATTATTCCAGTATTCCGAGCAGAAGTAGAGGTCGATGGGGGCGCGGTCGTACTCGTATCCGCCGATTGCAACCACCTGCTTACCTGCCGATACAGCCCAATTTTCGTTCATCTGATATTTGAGATAGAGCCAATCGGTGGCATCGAAGAAACTTGCATCCTCGTGGGGCTTGTTCAAACGCTGACGATAGGAGTAGGTCAGTTTGTCGCTGATGCGGCCATCTGCGCGGATGTTCAAGTATTTGCCCTTGAATCCACAATTGTCTTTAATGGCATCGCCATCGATGTACTCACGTTGATAGTCTGCACGTGTCTCCAATCCGAGATTAAGAAGACTTTCCTGCTGTGCGAAAGCAAATTGACAGCATAGAACTGCCAGCAAGGCGCAAAGTGTGTTTTTCATAAAGTTTATAGTAAATATTATAAATATTTAAAAATATCTGCAAACTTACACAAAAATCCGATTCGGTAGGCTATGTATGCCGATAAAACTTTCATTCAATCGCGAAAAAGTTTTCAGACAGCATGCATATAGTGCAAAATTAACTGTTGTTAACTGTATCGGCCATACGCATCCTTTCTATCGTTAGCGTGTTGAATTATTTCTTAGAAGCTGTTTGAATTTTATTTGGCAATAATATAGCTGTTGTCCAAAGATTTTAGAATAAATCAATCTTATATCCTGATAATAAGTGAATTAACCCGTAAACAATTTGCTATTATCAGGATTTTTTTGTATCTTAGCTAGAGTAAAAAACAACTGCTATGATTGATTTCTCTAAGTTCAACAATATTATCTCACTCACTTCATATTTCAACACAGAAGCAAAGTGCAAGCAAGCAATCATTGAATCAAGATGGACTGATGGAGATATTGTATGCCCCATTTGTGGTGAGCATCATTGTAAGAAACGAACTGATGGAAGATACCACTGTAATGCATGTGGACAGAACTTTTCTTGCCTTGTTGGTACTATCTTTGAGAACACCAAACTACCACTTATCAAGTGGTTTGTGGCAATGTATCTTATTTCGTCTCATAAAAAAGGTATAAGCAGTTATCAGTTGAGTCGTGACATTGATGTTACTCAATCTACTGCTTGGTATATGTTGCAGAAGATTCGTAATCTCTATCCTCAAAGCGATTCTGAGGCATTTGAGGGTACAGTTGAGTGTGATGAGGTATATATCGGTGGCAAAGAGAAGTGGAAGCACAAATCTATGCGTACACCTCATACCCAAGGACGTTCTACCAAGACAAAGACTCCTGTCTTTGGTATGATGGAGAGAAGCACCATTATCAATGCTAATGGTGATGCAGAAAACATCACCTATGTTCACGCTTTCGTTGTTGAAAACACCAATAGGGTTACTTTACAACCCATTATTCAGCGGTTTGTTGTTGAGGGTTCAAGAGTCATTACTGATGAACTGAACGCTTATAACGGTCTCAGCGAGAAGGGTTATATCCACGCTATCGTAAATCATGGCGCAGCAGAGTATGCTCACGGTGACATCTTTACCAACTCCATTGAAGGATTTTGGAGTCATTTCCGTAGAATGATTACTGGTTGTTACCATGATGTATCTGATGCTCATCTTCAGTCATACATCAACGAAGCAGTGTATCGTTGGAATACAAGAAAAATGGACGAATCTCAACGATTCGCCCATATGTTTGAAATTTCCATCGGGCTTGTCCGTAGATGGACTGATATTAAGCTTGGATTGATGGCTGCTTAAACTTATCTAGGGTCTTCAGTGTCATATATAGGCATACCATTTTGTTTCCATTCTATATCATGAATAATATCTTGAACTTTATGCATTGCCTTTATAATTGCATCAATTGCTTCATCCATTCCTTCGGGTTTAGCTGGAGAATATTGCCATCTTGAATATTCACGATATAGATGTGTATATGTTTTGTTGAGTTCGGGTAAGAACTTATACGCTGGAATTGTTTCTTTAGATTCATCTAACACTTTATTTACAGATTTTTTAATGATTTTGCGCAAATCACCTTCAGTTAATCTAATTACTTTTCTTTTCATATTTTTATTTGTTTTATATTCTTTATTTTCAGTTCTTATTTGATTTTCTTCGGTTTGCAATGCTGCAATATCATATAAATATGAGATAACTTCTTTGGGCAACGTTGCTTGATATTTTTGATGTTCGCTATCATTTATATTGTATTCACTTCTTAACTCTTCGAACAAACTAAAACCTTCTGTATTCCAATATTTGACATTTCCCATAAATACAGAAGCACAAACATATTTTAAAGGTTCGTCCAATGTCTTGTTTTCAATAATGAACAGTCTATATCCACCTTGTGTATATTTATTAAATTTTGAAGAAGAGTTACTTGTACACCAATTATTTGGTATTGGATATAACAAAGCGTCTTCTTTAGTTTTAAATTCACCAACAAAAACAACACCATTATCATATATTGGATTCGGTTTCATTGCTTTTTGTATTGCCTTTGTTAATATGCTCTTGAATGAGCGATAATCCAATTTACTTAAATCAAATGTTTCATTACCTAAATTACGGATGTACGACATCCATTGACGTATTTCAAGTTTTAAGGTTTTTATAGGAACAGAGTTTTCTTTATAGTATTTACAAGCAATATAAACATATTCATCTGGTATGCCAGCTGAGCGAATTATTTCTGCTATTTCTTCTCCATATTTTTGTTTTGCATTATTGTAGTTTTCTAATATATTCATTATCTTCGTTGTTGCATTTATATATAAATATCATCAAATATGAAATTTATACATTATTCCAAGGATTTTGAACTTCCTATTTTTGAAAGTGAATACAAACTAATTGCAGACAGACATGTCTATGCTTATTATTATTTAGTTGAAAATGAATATCATTACGCAATACAAGTAGATACAACTAAATTATATGCAATTTATGCTGTGTTTGTATGTGGTACTGAAATGATTGATGATAGCATGTTACTTGAAAAAGCACATGAAGTTAAAATGTTTTTCAGAGAAACAATAGGGTTGCAATCAAGTCATATATCTTCATCTACTATAAGAGAAATAGAAGCATTGTGCAAATTCAACGAAGCGCCTATTGAAAATCTTGAAAATTCAATTACGATAAATCAAATTTCATTAGAAATCAAACAGCAAAAAAATAGAAATAATGAATGGTGGGGGATTGTATGTAATAACAGACTTTTATTATCACTAACATCGGAATCAGCAATAAACAGAATTATAAGTGTAATAGAACATGATGTAGTATCATATATTCGAAAAAGATGGGGCAGATTAAAAAAATAAGTTTTGTTTTAAGTGTTTTTGGACAACACCTATATTATTGCCTTTTATTTTAATAAGATAGGCTGCACTCGCATTGCAATTGTAAGCAAGCTTACATTGCGCTCGTTTGCACTATCTTTCGGAATTATTTGAGAACTATTTAACTTCGTTGAAGTTGCTATCACTCGCTGTGCAATTTGTGAACAAGTTCACATTGCGCTCGTTTAACCGCAACTTTTGGAGTAGATTTTCTTTCGCATTTTGCAGGGAATAGCGGGCTATTTCCAAAAAATAAGAA
>JAFYLO010000059.1 GCA_017557045.1 Bacteroidaceae bacterium
TACCCCAAGAGAGTAATTATATTCTCTCCCCGCCCCGACGATGATGTAATCTCAATGGGTGGAACATTCAACCGTCTTGTGCAGCAGGGACACGATGTACACGTGGCATACGAGACATCGGGCAACGTGGCAGTTTACGATGATGTTGTATTGCAGAATATTGATACAGCACGCGAAATGGGATTCGGCGACATATACAACGAAATTAAAGAGGTTATCGATTCAAAGAATCCCGGAATGCCCGAACCCCGCCGTCTGCTCGACATCAAGGGCGCCATCAGACGCGCCGAGGCACGCGCAGCCTGCCGCACACTCGGTCTTGACGACCGCACTAATGCACACTTCCTCAATCTTCCCTTCTATGAGACGGGAGGTATAAAGAAGGGCGAACTTACCGAAAAGGATATTGACATTGTAGTGGAACTTATGCAGAAGGTGAAGCCCCATCAGATATATGCAGCGGGCGACCTTACCGACCCTCATGGCACACACCGCGTATGTGTTGAGGCTGTGCTCAGAGCTTTCGAACGTCTGAAGAATGAGGATTGGGCAAAAGAGTGCCACATCTGGCTCTATCGCGGAGCATGGCAGGAGTGGGATCTTGCAGTGGCAGACATGGCAGTACCCTTGAGCCCTGCCGAGATGATAAGAAAGCGCCATGCAATCTTCCGTCACCTTTCACAGAAGGATATTGTTCCCTTCCCCGGTGAAGATTCACGCGAATTCTGGGAGCGTGCCGAAGAGAGAATGCAGAATACAGCAAGCGTATTCGATAAGATAGGTATGCCCGAATATCAGGCTATCGAGCTTTTTGTAAAACTTTGTTAGAATCAGAAGGTGAAAATATTCAGAACAACTTGTTACCTTATACTGCTTTTTGTTGCCGCAATAGGTTTTTGTGCCTGCGGCAACAAAAAACGTACTATTGCGGTCGAAAATTCTGTCATAACCCTTGATGGTAAGATTTTTGCCGTAGCATCGGCCGATTTTGACTATGCGCGTGTGCCGCAGGAGTATTGGAGCGACCGGCTCGAAAATATGGCACGCATGGGACTGAATACTGTAACGGTGAAGGTGCCATGGATGCTGCACGAACCAACCGAGGGTAATTTCGACTTTTCGGGGATGAAGGATGTAAAGGCATTCTGTCGTCTTGCGCAGGAGAAGGGATTGCTCGTCTGGTTGCACATAGGCCCGTACATCGGTGCCGAATGGGATATGGGCGGTATGCCGTGGTGGTTGCTCAATGTCGATGGAATAAGACTACGCAGCAAGCAACCTGCATTCATGCAGCGTGTCGACCGCTTTTTTGAGGCTTTGGGTAAGGAACTCTCTCCGCAACTGCTTGCAAACGGTGGCAATATAGCCATCATGCAGGTTGAGGAGTCGCATGGAATTGAGAAAAATGACAAGCCTTACCTCGAAGCACTCATCGAGTGTGCGAAGAAGAGAGGATTCGGTGAAGTCCTCACATTTACTGCTGCTACAAAAAACAGCTTCATGCAGACAGCACTTCCCGATTATTTCTTCTCGATAGACATGAATTCCGAGGAGAAAGCCGATGAACATTTTGTGGGAGTGACAAAATTCCGTTACAATGCTCCGCTCGTATGTTCGTCGTTGGGCGGCGACTACAAGACAGTATGGGGAGGCGAGAGTGCAGCCCGCAACTGGAGTAAGGTATTCATGCGTATGTTTGAACTTTTGCAGCGCAAAAATTCGGTAAGCATCGACGGTGTGCTCGAAGGGAACTCGTTTGGCTCTACAGCCGGTGCAGCTATTGTCGACGGAAAATACTCTCCGTTCACAACAGCGCACAACACCGATGCGTTGATAAACTACGCAGGCGAGTGTGGCGAAGATTATATGAAATTCCGCAAGTCTCTTCATGTATACGCACAGGAGGATGGAAAGACACCGCTTGATCCTCTTGCCCCCGCAACCTTCTCGTCTTTCGACGATGTGGCAGTTGAGGAGTTTGCTCCGCTATTCGAAAATTTGCCCGAAGCCATTGTCTCGGACAAAATAAAGACAATGGAGCAGTGCGGCATAGGTGCGGGTGCAATATTGTACTCCACAACCTTGCAGACAATGAAAGAGGGCGCGACTCTCTCTCTTGAAGGCGTACACGACTATGCACGCATCTATGTAGACGGTAAGCAGATTGCAGTTGCAGACAGACGCGAGAGTGAGGATGTCAATATTGCTCTTCCCGCAGTAAGTGAAGGCGCAAAACTCGATATTCTTGTGGAGGCTACCGGTCGCGTAGGTAATGTGAAAGGTTACAAAGATTACAAGGGTATTACAAAAAGCGTTGAACTGAAGGCTGTTGACGGCACCGTTGTTCAACCTAAGGAGTGGAAAATATATCCTCTCCCCGCCGAGCATAAATTCGTGTCGTCGCTGAAGTTCGGCAAATTGCCCGAAACAGCTACTCCCGGATTCTACCGCACAAAAATAAAAAAACCGGCTGAGGGGGATTTCTTCCTCTTCACAGGCTATTGGGGTGCGGGCGAAGTGTGGCTCAACGGCCATTCGTTGGGACGTTACAGAAAAGAGGGGCCTCAGCGTGCGCTCTACGTTCCTGTCTGCTGGATGAAGGAGGGCGACAATGAACTGATAATCGTCGATTGGGACGGGCCTTCCAAGGCAATTGTGAAAGGACTCGACTATCCTTTGTACTAAAAAATAAAACAGACAAGATATGAAAAGATTTATGAAATTGGTATGCGCCCTCATCATTGTGGCTGCATCGTTCACCCAGACTGCTACTGCGCAGAAAAAGGTAAAAGATTCAAAAACCACCTATGCGAAGGAGGTGTTGCAACCCTATGTGGATAACGGACAATTAGCAGGTGCAATCAGCGTTTTCTACAAGGACGGTGTGCAGGAGACCTGTTGCGTCGGCTATGCCGATGTTGAGGCCAAGCGTCCCATCAAGTTGGATAATGTCTTCATGCAGTGCTCTCAGACAAAGGGTTTCTGTGGCGTAACAATCGCAAAATTGGTGGAGCAGGGCAAGATATCGCTCGACGACCCTGTTTCAAAGTATCTCCCCGAATTCAAGGAACTGTGGGTGCAAGTATCCGAAAAGGATGGTGTAAAGACATTGCGCAAAGCAAAGAATACACTTACTGTACGCATGGTGCTCAACCACACAGGAGGCTTCCCCTTTGAGGCCAGTGTAAAGCGTAACGATGTACGCGGTGGCGGCTGGAGCGGTGGTGCGCCCTTGCGTCAGGTTGCAGCGGTTGCGGCAAGCTCTCCCATCATGTTCGAACCCGGTGAAGGAGAATTGTACTCCAATACAGGTATTGACATCGGTGCGGCAATCGTGGAGGTTGTTACCGGCATGAAGTGGGAAGATTATCTCAAACAGGAGGTGCTCGATCCGCTCGGAATGAAGTCGACAAGTTTCTGGCCCACCGACAAGCAGTTGAAAAAGAAAATCGAACTTTATGCTTTCAAGAAAGATGCGCCTGCCCAGTGGGTCGAGGAGATGGCATGGCAGCAGCGTCCTTACAACGATTCACACGTGTTTGCATCTGCGGGTGCCGGCCTGTGGACCACTGCGGCCGACCAGCTCAAATTCTACAAGATGCTTATGAATCTTGGTATGGGCGACAATGGTGTACGCATTCTCAAGGAGGAGACTGTAAAATCAATTTTGGCTTGTACCACCCGTCCCAAGAATATGGGCGGTTACTCTCTCGGATTGGCAGCGCCTGTCAATGATACGGAAAATTCATGGTTCGGTCATGGAGGTGCGTGGGGTACCAACTGCATGGTCAACTGGCACAAGAAGCAGTTGAGACTGTGGGTGATACAAAGTGCCGGCGGCCCTCAGCCCTGGAGCAAAGAGGTCGGTAAGGCAGCCGAGAAGTTCTTCTCTCGTTCGTTCGGTTCGTCAAATGTGGATGAATATACCGGCAGAATAGGCACAAGTAAATAGGCGGTAGCTTTTTTCGAAAATGGTTATGGGAGGTTGGTGCTTCGAACATCAGCCTCCCATTTGTATGAAAATAGTGCGATTTTTATAATTGCACTATTGTGTTATTTACACCCTTTAATTATCTTTGCATTTGTATGCAAAGACAGATTACGCTTTTTGTGGAAAACCGTCTTTGCAAAATATGAACTTTTAAAATATATAAGAAAATGGCAAGCAAGAAAAATCTTAAGAAGGTTATCGGTTACATTTCAAGTGAACTTCTCTCACAGGCAATATTCGTATCTCTCAACTCGGAAAGAAACATTGAAGAGTGGAACACCATCTTCACAAGAATACTTGTGATGAACAACGACTATATCGCACGTATCAGCCACAAACAGCCCGGAATGTCTGCTAAGGACTATTTCAATGCCCTCTGCACTTCGTTCAACAACGAGGCTAAGGAGATTGTAGCCGATATACAGAAAGGATAAATCCCCTTAAAGTCATTGGTCCCCATGAGGTTAAAGTGGCTTCTGACTATTATATTCTGCTTGTCTTTTGCAGCAAATGGCGCTGCACAAGGCAAGCAGAATGATGCTATGCGTGCCATAAAGGAGTATTTCTCGAATTACACCCCCGAAAGGTTCCGCCTGAAGAACTGCGGACTCGAACGCAAGCGCGGCAATATCGTCTTCGGAAAGAAGAGGATTACAATCTACACCAACAGCAACTTCGGCTCACAGGTATTCACCCCCGAACTTGTTGAGAGCATTTATGCAGGCATCAGGGATGCCCTTCCCGGAGCGTATAAAAAATACAAGATAGAGGTAATTGCCAACCACAAGCGCATAGAGTATCTTGTTCCCAATATCTACAGAAAAAAGAAACAGGTCGACGATTCCCGCCTATGGGGAAAGTGCGACTATGCAGGTCATCCGTGGGTGAAAAACATTTCGCGCCCCTACACCCCTGTTGCCGGTCTCGATGGCAGACACATAGCAGTGTGGCAGAGCCACGGCCGCATATTTGCTCCCGACAGAGACCGCTGGAAGTGGCAGCGTCCGTCGCTCTTCTGCACGACAGAGGATCTCTTCACGCAATCCATCGTAGTCCCTTTCCTTATGCCCATGCTCGAAAATGCAGGGGCAATAGTCTACACTCCCCGCGAAAGAAGCTGGCAACCACATTCGGTTGTGGTCGACAATGATGCGCAGTCGGGAACATCGCAGTATGCCGAGGTTTCCGAAAAGAACTACTCATGGAGAAGCCTCGATGCTCCCGGATTCGCTCCACGCGACACATTCTATGTCGATGGCGAAAATCCCTTCCTCGATGGTACTGTGCGCATAAACAAATGCGTGCGCGAAGGCAAGAGTGCCACTGCTGCCGCAAAGTGGATACCCGATATTCCCGAAGATGGGGAGTATGGGGTATATGTATCATATAGCACCGTAGAGGGCAGTGTGCCCGATGCCCGCTACTCGGTGGTGCACACCGGAGGGGTAACGAACTTCACAGTGAACCAGCAGATGGGTGGCGGCACATGGGTGTATCTCGGTACATTCAATTTCAGGAAGGGAGTGCATGAGAATCAATCGGTTGTCCTCTCCAACGAGAGTGCCCACGAGGGTGTTGTTACTGCCGATGCCGTCCGCTTCGGTGGAGGAATGGGCAATGTGGCACGCGGCGACAGCCTCAAACTCAGCGGCCTCCCCCGTTATCTCGAAGGCGCACGTTACGCATTGCAGTACAGCGGATTCCCATACGAAGTATATACCCCCAGCGAGGGCGAAAAGGATTATAACGACGACATCAACAGCCGTTCGCGTGCAGTGAATCATCTTATCGGCGGCTCGGCCTTCTGCCCCGACTCGGCAGGCCTGCGTGTGCCGATAGAGATGACCTTAGGTTTCCATTCCGACGCGGGCGTTTCGCGCGAGGACGAGGTTATCGGCTCGTTGGGTGTGGTAACCACAGCACACGAAAAGGGCATTCTGCCTGTGGGAATATCAAGATATGTTTCGCGCGACTTTATCAGCCATCTGCTCAATACGGTGCAGAGAGACATCAGCGAGGCCTACGGCTTCAGATGGTCGTGCCGCGGCATTCTCGACAAGAATTACAGCGAGTCGCGCATCCCCTATGTGCCTTCGATGATATTCGAATCCCTCTCCCATCAGAATTTCATGGATATGGTCTACGGCCACGACCCCAATTTCAAGTTTATCATGGCGCGTGCCGTCTACAAGGCGCTGTTGAAGCACATCAGCTACGTGCACGGATGTGATTATGTGGTACAGCCTTTACCCGTGAAAGACTTTTCGATAAATTTCGATGAGGGAGAGAATACCGTCCGATTGTCGTGGCGTCCGGTGGAGGATGCTTCCGAGCCTACGGCAAAAGCCGAAAAGTTCCTGCTCTACACAAGGATTAACGACAATGCCTACGACAATGGCCGCATAGTCGATGGCAACAGCGTGGCTGTTACTCTGCTGCCCGATGTGCAGTATGGCTTCAAGGTCGCTGCGCTCAACGAGGGTGGTGTGAGCTTCCCCTCCGAAGAACTTTCGGCTGCTGTGTCAAGCGTAGGAAAGGGTAGGGTGATGATTGTCAACGGCTTCCATCGTCTCAGCGCTCCCGCAGTAGTGAACAATGCTTCGCAAGCAGGATTTGATATTGACGCTGACGCGGGCGTGCCTTATATGCGTACACCTGAGTATTGCGGCAGGCAGTTGGATTTTGAGCGTGTGAACATAGGTTTCGAGGATGGTCTTGGCATCAGCAGTGCCGAACTTGAGGGCATGCTGGTTGCGGGCAATACATTCGATTATCCCCATCTGCATGGCAAGGCTCTTTTGGCCAACGGATACTCATACGTCTCCTGTTCGAGCGAGGCGGTAATGTGTGGCGATGTGAATCTTGCGGCTTACGATGCAGCCGACTTCATCATCGGTGCCGAAAAGCAGGGCAGCTAAGGAAGTACGCTTGGGTATAACCGCCCATACAAGAGCTTCCCCGAAGAGTTGCAGCGCAAGATTGCCGAGTATTGCGAGGCAGGCGGACGCATTTTTGTCAGCGGAGCATATATGGCGAGCGACATGTGCGGTTCCGACAACGACAGGGCATTTATCAACAATGTGCTGAAATTCGATTTCGGCGGTTGCATGAGCGACATTTCCGAGGACAAGATTTTCGGTTCCAATCTTACGGTGGCTGTCAACAGAGGAGTGAGCGAACATTGCTACGCAGTGGCGCGTCCCGATATTCTCGCTCCCGTAGGAAATTCGTTTGTGGCATTTGTCTACGACAAGAGCCGCGAGAGTGCCGGCGTCGCTTATGTCGACAATTATCGTGTGCTTGCTACCGGCTTCCCCTTTGAGACAATCCTCGACGACAATATCAGAGCCGAACTTATGGGAGCTGTCATGCGCTTCTTGCTCAACTGACAGCTTCTCAATATTAGAACCATAAAGAAATAGGGAAATTCCCCCAAAAAATAGGGAATTTCCCCTATTTTTTTTTGTTAGGGGTATATTATATTTGCATAGTCGTTAGAAGTTGTTTGAATTAAACCATTTTAGTTCCAAACTGTCTAATTGTTACGAAAACAGCAAATAACTTTGCTAAATAAACAACATTTTGAAACAAAACAGAATAAGCTCTCCCGCTTGAATAAGATGAGGAATTAAATTGCTGACAATGCATTTATTATAACTGTCCCTCTTGAAGAGGGACGAGAACTTTTTTCTTGAAAAAAGTTCGGAGGGAGTTCTAAAACCTCCCGAATGGCAACAGAACCACGCTATGAGAAAAAAGAACTCCTCCGTCTTCAAAAACGAGTTTTTGAATCCACCTCCTCTTATCCAAGAGAAGGAGCTTTAGTAACATATTGAATAACAAAGAAAAACTCTCCCTCTTGGCTAAGAGGGAGTACCCGAAGGGGGAGGGAGTTTGACTGAACACACAAGCAAAAGTTTCAAACTCCTCCGGCCTAACGGCCACCTCCTCTTATCCAAGAGGAGGAGCTTTAGTAACATATTGAATAACAAAGAGAAAA
>JAFYLO010000060.1 GCA_017557045.1 Bacteroidaceae bacterium
CAAAATACCTCTCAAATAATTCCGAAAGATAGTGCAAGCCGAGAGAAGAATATCAAGTTTACTTGAATATTATTCCGAGGCGCCGCCTATCTTATTTAAAGATAGTGCAAACGAGCGCAATGTAAGCTTGCTCACAATTGCAATGCGAGTGTAGCCTATCTTATTAAAATAAAATTCAAACAGCTTCTCAAACTCCTCCGTCTTCAACCGCTTTTGCGCTTGAATCCACCTCCTCTTATCCAAGAGGAGGAGTTTAAACCATTGCACTCAAATTTGTATTAAAAAAGGAATAAGGGCTTATACAAGCTTAAATATCGAATTTTAAAAGAATTAAATACGTTTACCGGACACCATTACTAATAAAAATGATTATTCCCCACAAAGGCTATACATATAGCTTCTGTGGGGAATAATCATATCATTGCAGAAAATCAACTGATAGCAATCATACGCTCAGCAATTTTCTCTTCACTCTTGGCCTTCTTTGGTATTCTTATACAAAGGACACCATCTGATACCTTAGCTTCGATTTTGGAAGTTTCGGCATTTTCGGGCAACACCAAAGTCTGCTGGAATTTGGTGTATGAAAACTCACGACGCAGGAAACGGCCCTTGCACTCCTCGCCCGATTCCTTTGCCGACGAAGAGTGTTCCTCGCAACCCTTTTCGTCTTTTTTACAACCACAGTTGCAACCCTTCTCCATGGAAATGGTAAGGTCGTTGTCTGCATCGACATGAATCTTGAAGTCGGACTTTGTCATTCCCGGAGCAGCAACCTCCACCGTGTACTCCTTCTCATTCTCCATCACATTGATGGCAGGAGCAGTACCTGTTGTACGCAACATCCAATTGTTTTCAAAGAAATCGTTAAAAATGCTGGGAATCCAATTCTGTGTGGTTCCTCGTCTCATAGGCATACTCATCTTTGTATAAAATTTTAAGTTAAACATAAAAACGACGGCACCGACCAATGATAACAGTGCATTCGGAATACCCGACAAACTCACCTACCAATATGCGGAATATTTCAGCCCGAAGCAACGTCCCGACCTGTATATCATCCCATCGTTGTCGCTGCCGCCGTTCGCAGTAAATAATGCAAAAACGATAGATAAAGTTCCACTACTTAATCATAATTCATCATTTTTAATACTAATTGAGAAGTATCCTCAAAAAGAGGAGGAAAAAACTGCATATTCACAAAAGAAGATTGTAACTTTACAAAAAAATAATCACGATGAAAAATAGTATGCTCAAAACCCTTGCAACGCTTTTTATAGCATTGGCACTTGCAGTTCCCGCAGGCGCAAAGAATAAAATACCCACCCGCGTAACCATGAGCTGCGAAACACTTATGGACAAGATAAAAGGCGCTTGGGCAGGACAAGTATTGGGATGCACATACGGCGGGCCTACAGAATTTCAGTACCGTGGCCGCATGATAGACGACAGCCGCATAATCCCATGGGGTGACCCTGACTACGTTGCAAACTACATGAAGCGCGTACCCACCCTCTACGATGACATATACATGGATCTCACATTCGTAGGAGTATTCGACCGTTTGGGACTCGATGCCCCTGTAGACTCATTCGCCCACAGTTTCGCAAATGCCGGTTACTACCTGTGGCACGCGAACCAGGCAGCCCGCTATAATATACTGCGCGGCATCCCTGCCCCTGCATCGGGCCACTGGCGCAACAACCCTCATGCCGATGACATCGACTATCAGATAGAGGCTGACTATGCAGGAATAATGTCCCCGGGCATGCCCAATGCCGCATCGGAAATATCAGACAGAATAGGCCACATAATGAACTACGGCGATGGTTGGTACGGTGGTGTCTACATTGGAGCGATGTACTCCATAGCCTTTGTCAGCAACGACATTGAGTATATAGTAACAGAAGCCCTCAAGACTATCCCCCGAAAGAGTAAATTCCATCGCTGCATAAAAGATGTAATAGAGATATGGCGTGCCAACCCCGACGACTGGCGTCGCGGATGGCAACTGTGCGAAGAGCGATGGGGAACAAGCGATGTCGGTTGCGGAGAGGGAGCACTGGCACCTCTCAACATCGACGCTGTTATAAACAGCGCCTACGTGGTCATTGGACTGCTCTACGGCGAGGGCGACTTCAGAAAGACAATTGACATCGCCACACGTTGCGGACAGGATTCAGACTGCAATCCCGCATCGGCAGCCGGTATATTGGGAACAGCCTTCGGATACTCAAACATTCCTGCCGATTGGATAGAACCACTGAAGAAAGCAGAAGATATAGACTTCGCCTATATACCTTATTCACTCAACGACACATACAGAATGAGCTTCGACCACGCAATCAAGATGATTGAGCGAAACAAAGGAAAAGTAACCGACAATGAGGTAACCATAAAATGCCAGAAGCCCAAGAGCGTGCGCTACGAAGAGAGTTTCCCCTCACTCGTTCCGGCGGAGCGCAAGCCTATAAATATAAAACTCAACGACACATATACATTTGAAAGCAACTGCGCCGGCATTTTGATAAACGGTTTTGTGAAAGGCAAACGCGATTACGTTGCACAGCTCGAAGTAACCGTTGATGGCAAATCACCCGAAAAATTCACTATGCCGGCAAGTTACCGTCTGCGTCGCCTCGACATCTACTGGGACTTTGAGTTGAAGCCCGGCAAACACGCAATAACCCTCCGCTGGCTCAATCCCACTGAAGAGGCAACCATAGATGTTACAGACGCAGTATTATACAACAAAAAATAAGACACGTGAGACAGACACCTGAACAGATACTCAAAACATATTTCGGCTACGACTCTTTCCGCCCAATGCAGAGAGAGATAATAGATAGCATACTGCAAGGAAAAGACACAGTGGTGCTCATGCCCACCGGTGGCGGAAAATCGCTCTGCTATCAGATACCCGCACTGCTTAAAGAGGGAATGGCAATCATCGTATCGCCGTTAATATCCTTATTGAAGGACCAGATAGACGCGCTCCGAGCCAACGGCA
>JAFYLO010000002.1 GCA_017557045.1 Bacteroidaceae bacterium
AAGAGGGACAATTTCTTATACATAACTTATTTTATTCTCAATCTCTCAGCTTCGCTAAAATCGGAATACTCCGACACAACTACCCTATCGCCCTCTTCTAATCCTTCTACAATTTCGAACTGTTTGGGATTCTGGCGGCCTACGACTATGGGTACACGCTCGGCTGTTGTTCCCGATTCGCTGAGCTTGTATATGTAGCGTCCACCGTTGAACGAGTAGAATTTTCCACGCGGAATTACAAGGGTCTTTTCGGGGCGTCCCAGCTCAATCTGTATATTGTAGCTCTTGCCGACGCGGGCATTTTCGGGTTTTTCGCCGCAGAATACAAGCTCCACGCTGAATGTCTGATTTTTCACTTCGGGAACCACCTTTGATATTTTCATGGGGAATTTCACCCCCTGATAGGTTACGCTTGCCGGCAGTCCCACGCTTATGCGATCGACATAATATTCGCTCAGGTTGGCCTGCACCTTGTAGTCGTCGAGGATGTTTATTTCGGCTATGCTCTCGCCCGATGCGACGCGCTGTCCGGGTATTGCCGACACATAGCTGAGCTGTCCGCGCAGGGGGCTGCGCACTACAAGGTCGTCGAGACGGCGGTGGGTGCGCAGGTATTTGTCGCGGCTGTTGTCAAGCTCGTTGTCGAGCAGCGAGCGCTGTATGAGGTTTACTGCCGAGTCGTGCTTGAGGCTTTCGAGTGTGAGCTGTGTCTTTTTGTGGTTGTAGCTGTACTCGTCCTCGGAGACTTCGAGCTGTGCCTTGCTCTTTATGCCCATGCGTGCCTCCTCCTTGTCGAGGTTGTGGCTCTTTTCCAAACGCTTCATTTCGTATTCTGCCTGAAGCATCTGTCCGCGCAGCGAGAGGCTTTTCTGCTCCATCTGATACTGTTGCAGGCGGTGGTTGAGCTGCTGTTTCTCCCATGCGAGACGCTCCTCCTCGATGCTGCGTATCAGTTCGGGATTCTCTATCGTCAGTATAGTGTCTCCCTCTTCGAGCATTGCGCCGTTGCCTGCTACGATTCGCGAAATGTATCCTCCTTCGCGGCAGTTCACCTTGATATTAAGGATGGGCTGCACAATGCCCGAAACATCTATATATTCGTGGAAGTCGGCTACGGTTGCTTCGCCTATTTCAATATCTTCCCCATCGACGAGGATTGTGCGCGGTCCCATTATCATGCTTATGTTAAGCGCTATGAGTGCTATCAGTGTTACGCCTGCCAACAGCCAATATTTGTGGCGTATGTACCACGCCCGTTTTTCTAATTTTATATCCATTGTATTTCAGTTTTATTGATTATCGAAAATTTTTCCTCCTGTCATGCTTCGCAGTCCATAGTAGAGACTCCAGAAATAGCTCAGTGCGTTTATGCGTCCCCTTTGAGCTGAGTCTTTCTCCGTCGTTGCCGCGTTAAGGTCGAGTATCGTAGCCTTGCCCATTATATACATGTGACGGGCAACTTCGTAGCGTTGTTGGGCAAGAGCTGCGCTCTTTTCGGCAATCTCCACGCGATGCGCCTGAAGGTTGAACTGCCGCACCGTCTGTGCGATGTTTGTCTCAAAATCTGTTTCGGCACGTTCAGCCTCAATCTCTACAAGTTCCATGTTCGACTCGGCTATCTTTATGCGACCCTTTCCGCGCCCCCAATCGAGCAGTGGCAGTGTTATTCCTATGCCTGCATATTGCATGTTCTGTGGCGAACGGTAACTGTCGGCAAGATTATCTGCTGTCTGTGAGAGACCAAGCTGAATGTAAAGGTCGGCCTTCAGTCCTGCATTGGCCTTTGCTTGTGCAAGATTGCTGCGGCTCTCGCGGCGGCGCAGTTCCAGCGACACAAGGTCGGGGCTGTGGGTGCGGGCAAGTGCGAGGGTTGTTGCAACATCGGCTTTGCAGGCAGGCAGTTGTGAGTCGCTCTCTACCTTTATTATAGTCTCCTTGCCAATTGAAAGATAGGAGCGTATGGCAGTCATTGCATCCTCAAGATTGCTCTGTGCGCTCAGCACATTTGCTTCGGCTGTTATCTTGTTCAGTTCCAGTTGCAGCATTTCGCTCTCTGTGATTGTGCCAATGTCGTAGCGGCCGCGTGCGTAACGACTCAGTGTGTCGGCCGATGCGTAGTTGTACTGTGCTATGAATAGTTCGGTCTGTGCCGAGGCGAGGTTGAAAAAATAGGAACAGGCGCGGGCTGCGATAAGCTCCATGCTCTCTGTGTAGTTTTTCAGTGCCGCCTCGTAGCGCAGTGGTTGCAATCTGTTCTCCCATTTGAGCGAATTGTAGCCGAAAAGTTGTTGCTGGTATCCGAGGACCACAGGCTGCGAATTGTAGGCGGTTGTCTTGTTCGACAGTTCGTCCTGCCGTTGCAGCGAGCTTTTCAGGAAAAACTGTCCGCCGGTGAGAGCTACATTCTGGGTTATGCTAAGCGAGGCGTCGGTGCTCAACTGGTTCTGTTCTACAAACGATGCTGTGCCGTCGGGCTGCGTTATTTTGCTTATCACACGGTTGAGGCTCGGAGTCGAGGTGAGCGTAACGGATGGCAGGTAGTTGGCCTTGTGGAATTTGTAGCTCCACTCGGCGGCGAGCAGTGTGTGGCGTGCCGAGCGTGCATCGTAGGAGCGTTCGCGTGCCATCGTTATTGTCTCGGCGAGACGCAGTGTGAGTGTATCGCCGTAGGCAGCGGCTGTTGCAAGCAACATAAATAATGTCAATATCTTTTTTTTCATTTTTTGGAATTTGTTTCGTCCTTCTGAAAATTATATTACAAAATGCGTGCCAAACTTTTATTTTGTTGGCAATCAATGTTATAGCTACTTGTGTCTACTTGTAATCGTGTGCATTTCCGCACAAAAAGTGTGCGCAATCGCACGTTTTTTATAGTTGCAGAGAAAAATTGTTTCTGTATATTTGCAGTAAACTGTGAATGGATAAAATTATGTATAAAGGAAAAGTGCTTATTGTGGACGACAACGAGGATGTGCTCTTCTCGCTGAATCTATTGTTGAAGTCCCATTGCGAGGCTATAAGGGTTGCCACTGCGCCCGAAAAGATTGCCCACTTCATGAAGGTGTTTGAGCCGGATGTCATTTTCTTGGATATGAATTTCAGACGCGATGCGGTGAGCGGCAGCGAGGGGTTCAAATATCTTGAGGAGATTCTGAAGGCAGACAGCGATGCGGTTGTAATCTTTATGACTGCATATTCGGACACCGACAAGGCTGTGCGGGCAATAAAAGCCGGTGCAACAGACTTTATTGCAAAGCCGTGGGACAACGAAAAGGTGCTTGCCACGCTAAGGTCGGCAATGGAGCTGCGATATTCGCGTCTGGAGGTGCTTAACTTGAAGGAGCGGCTGGCAACCATAGGCCACCCTGATGGTTACGATGGGCTTGCGCTCATAGGCGAGTCGCCGGCAATGCGCAGGATAAAGGCCGATATTGAGCGTTTCGCCACAAGCGATGCAAATATTCTTATTCTCGGCGAGAATGGTACCGGCAAGGATGTTGTTGCGCATCTGTTGCACAGTGTGTCGCAACGGCGCGATAATCCTTTTGTGGCGATAGACCTCGGCTGTGTGCCCGAACAACTTTTCGAGAGTGAACTTTTCGGTTACGAAAAGGGTGCCTTCACAGGTGCAGTGTCGGCAAAGGCAGGGCGCATGGAGGCTGCATCGGGCGGCACGCTTTTCCTCGACGAGATTGGCAATCTGCCGTTGCAATCGCAAGCCAAGCTTCTGACTGCCATCGAGAAACGCGAGATTACTCGTGTGGGCGGTACAAAATGCAAGCGTATAGATGTGCGACTGATAAGTGCCACCAACTGCGACCTGCAACGCATGGTTGCCGAGGGCGGTTTCAGGCAGGACCTGCAATTCAGGATAAACACCATTGAGATACACATTCCGCCGTTGCGCGAGCGTGGCGAGGATATTCTCTTGCTTGCCGAATTTTTCCTCACGAAATTTGCAAAGAAGTACAATAAGGATGTTCGCCGCATCAGTCGCGATGCACAGCGGCTGCTTATGAAATATGATTGGCCGGGCAATGTGAGGGAACTGCAACATGCGGTGGAAAGGGCTGTGATAATGGAAGATTCCAACATCCTGCGCCCCGATAATCTGATGCTCTCTCCGGCTCAGGCGCTCTCCTCCCCTACTGAGGAACTTACCATGAACCTCGAAGAGCTTGAACGCGATGCCATCAGCCGTGCGATGAAACGTGCCGATGGCAACATCAGTCGCGCCGCCGAGTTGTTGGGTATTACAAGATATGCTCTCTATCGTAAACTTGGAAAATAAGAAGCTATGTTTTACCATAGATAGTTTAAATTCCTCCTCTTGAAGAGGACATTGCTTATTACGCAATGTCCCCTTTAAGGGCAGGAACTTTTTAGAATAGTTTTTTATCCATTGAAGGATGGGGTTGTACTTTTTAGGTATAATATCGCATAATCATTTAAAATAAAATCCAAACAACTTCATAGAAGCCATGAAAAAGAGATTCATCATAAATTTTATACTTATACTCGTTACTGCATTTGCTGCTGTAGCTGCTGCGCGGTCGGGCATCTGGTTCTCGGCAAGCGGAGCGGCTTTGCTTTGCCTCTTTATCATATACAGAGAGTTCAAACTGTTCGATGAGTGTGCCGATGCGTTGAAGGATGAAAAGTTCTACACGCATTTGGTTGCAAAAAAAACGGCAGAGACCGAGACTGAACTTCATTTCTATAAAATGGTGATGGAGGGAGTGGATACGGCCGTGATTATGGCTACGGATGGCGGTTGTGTCGAGTGGATGAACAGTGCAGCCCGTTCGCTGATTGGCAATGAGGAGCTTCTTCCTTCCGTAATTATGGAGGGCGTAAAGAATAGAAGTTCCGAAGTGATACTTGCCGGCAAGGAATATTCGCTTGAATGTTCGCGTTTGTCCCTGCGTTTTTCGGATAGGAATATTGTTGTGCTGAAGAATATCCACTCCTCTATCGAAAGGAGCAAGGTTGAGTCGTGGCACAAATTGGTGAGAGTGCTTACGCATGAGATTATGAATTCCATGACTCCCATAATTTCGCTCTCCGAGACATTGTGCGAGAGTGCAAAGAATGATGCTCTTTCGGTCGATGGCGACGACAGCATGGATAATATCCGTCGCGGGCTTGAGATTATCAAGCGTCGCAGCAGCGGTCTTCTCTCCTTTGTAGAGAATTACAGAAAGCTCACCCGTATTGCTGCGCCCGACAAGAAGCTGTTTGCATTGAAGGGGTTGCTCGATGACCTGCGCGAACTGTTTTCCAACCCTTATATTAAATTCGAATCATCTGCTGTGGAGGGTGTCGAATTGCTTGCCGACAGGACTCAGATTGAGCAAGTGCTTATCAATCTGCTGAAGAACAGTGTGGAGGCATGCGAGGAGCGCAGCAACAGCGCCGGGGATTATGATAAACGGATTACATTCGCGGCAGATGTTGTATCGACTTCGGGAAGCAGATGTGTGGAATTTTCCGTTACGGACAATGGAATCGGCATTCTCGCCTCGGTGCGCGAACAACTGTTTGTCCCCTTTTTTACAACAAAAAAGAGCGGCAGCGGAATAGGATTGAGCCTCTGCAAGCAGATTATTACCAACCACGGCGGCTCGATAGAAATTGAGTCGGACGAGAGTGGAGGTTGCACTGTGAAGTGCTCTCTGCCGATGCAATCATAAAATTATTTAATGATTATGCGATATTATACCTAAAAAGTACAACCCCATCCTTCAATGGATAAAAAACTATTCTAAAAAGTTCCTGCCCTTAAAGGGGAGGTGGATTCAATCGCGATTAGCGATTGAAGACGGAGGGGTTTTCCTCGCTTAGTATGGTTTATTGCAATACGATAGGTTTAGAACTCCCTCCGAACTTTTTTCTTGAAAAAAGTTCTCGTCCCTCTTCAAGAGGGACAGCTTTTTTAAATTTCTTATTTTAAAGAGATTAGCAAAGGTATAAAAGCTAAAAGCTGTGTCCAGAGATTAGCCTTTAAGGGTAGGAATTAAACAGCTTCTTAGTTACTTTTTCAATGTAAAATCAAACCTCAATCCTCCATCCGGGCGATTGCCGGCTGTTATTGTACCGCCATGAAACAAGACCGCATGTTTGACGATGGCAAGACCAAGACCCGTCCCCCCCTTTTGTCTCGAACGTCCTTTGTCTACCCGATAGAATCGCTCAAAGAGGCGTGTCAATTTTTTATCTTCAACACCCACGCCATCATCCTCAAAGCGAATGCGGCACTCCTTTTCATTATTGGTAACGAGTGAAATATAGATATTCTTACCCTCGGAATAGGCAATAGCATTCTCTGTGAGATTACGGAATATGGAGCCTATGAGTGAGATATTGCCATCGATTACTACCTGTTCGCTGAAATCGGTATGCAGTGTCATGCGTTCACTGTTCGGCATTATCTCCAATTCGTCAGCAATCTCCGAAATGATTTCATTGATTACAACATTCTCTTTACCAATAAGTGCGCTTCCATCTTCCATTCGGGTAATCAGGGATACATCTGCCAACAGTCTTCTAAGTCTCTCGTTGTTTGTGTAGCATCGTTCAATCAGTTCCTGACGCTTTTCTTCGCTTAGAGAAATACCCGAAAGAAGTGTTTCGAGGCACACCTGTATTGATGCCACAGGGGTTTTAAGTTCGTGGTTAATGTTGTTGGTAAGTTGTCGCTTGATGCGAATCTTCTCTTGCTCCTCGCGCAAGGTCGCCTCATGTGCAATATCTCTATCCTTTATGGTCTGTTGCCATTGGGCGTAAAGCTGCACAATGTGATTGGAGATAGAGCCAAGTTCATCATTTGGGAAAGGTTCATCTTCGTCAAAAGCCTCTCCTTTTTTGGCCTTGTCGGCAAATCTGTTCAGTCGCTCGATGGTTTTACCGACTCTTCGTGTTGCAAAATAGGCCAATATGGTCATCACAGAACTGATGAGAATCATTACTCCCAAGAAATTCCAATCGGCTCTAAGCAACTCACGAAGTGTAGATGAGTATGGGATTGCTGTACGTATTATAGCTCGCTTGCCCTTTGTTGCCGAATAGAAATATTCCCGCCCATCGCTTGCCGATTGTCTTCCTATGTGATATCCGAAGCCTTTGTTCAGTGCGGTTGCAATTTCGGGCCGATGGCTATGATTGTCAAGCGAATCCAAAGAAATCATATTGTCATAAATAACGGCACCCGAAAGAGATATTATGGAAATGCGCAGGTCGTCGAAAGGCTTTTCGTGATTAGCAATATACTCTTCGTGAGACAACCCATCTTCCACTATTTCGAGAAGGTGGCGATTATACATCTGAAGTTGCGCGTTCAGGAAGTCTGATTTGTACTGTTTCTCCCGCAAGTATTGGAATCCGATGAAGCAGAGGATTATACTCAACGAAAAGGCAAGCAACATAAAAAACAGTCGCCTGTGGTACGAAAGTTTAATTGCTGAAGCCATAACCAAAACCGGAACGAGTTACAATATACGAACCATAAACCCCTATCTTTGAACGCAGACGCGTAATATTGACATCTATGGTTCTATCAAGAACAACAACCTCGTCGCTCCAAATATGGCTGAGAATCTGTTCGCGTGAACAAATCTTGCCTCTGTTCGTAATCAGATAGGCCAATAATTCAAATTCCTTGCGTGCAAGTTTCACCTCTTCGCCATCTACAGTACAGCGCTTGAACTCCAAATCGAGTAGCAGCCCTTCAACTTTAAGAATATTTGATTTATCGACAGATGCAGCAACGCTCTTTTGTCCGGATGTTCGTCTTAGCACGCTCTTTACGCGAGCTATCACATTACGGATGGTGTATGGTTTCATAATGTAATCGTCTGCACCAAGATTCAATCCCATAACCATATCGTCCTCCGAATCACGTGCAGTGCAGAAAATGATTGGAATATCGGCTGTCGTAACATCCGCTTTCATCATCTTTGCCATTTTTATTCCACTGATTTCTCCCATCATTATATCGAGGAGTATCAAAGAATACTTCTTCAGATCCAACATAAGAGCCTCTTCTGCACTTAGAGCTGTATCTACGTCGTAGCCTTCGTTTTCAAGGTTAATCTTCAGGACTTCACATAATGTCTCTTCATCGTCCACTATCAATATACGTTCTGTTGCCATATACTTATATATAATTGTGCCGCAAAATTATAGAGAAAAACCGAACTGAATACTATCCAAAATGAGATTTAATAAAAATGTAACATTTCATAGATTCTTCCGATGCAAAATCAGCTTCTAAGAAGCTGTTTGAATTTTATTTCGGAATTATTTGAGAGCTATTTTGAGTATATTTTCTTTCGCATTTTGCAGGGAATAGCGGGCTATTTCCAAAAAATAAGAAAGAAAAGATGCCGAAATAGACTCAAATAAGCCGAAATGAAGGGCGCAAATATAGAATTATTTTTCAAGAAAATTCAAACAGCTTCTAAGCCAAAAAACTACGAATACACATAAAACTTTTGAAAGTAAAGCATTGAAATCAAGCATCTTCCAAAGATGCATTGTGAATTAACTAAGGTGGCGTATGAGCGAACTACAATGTTCACTACATACGCCACTCAATTTATGCCTCAATAGGAATCTGAATTATAGACAACCATTGTTCTGGGTCTTCCTGATTCCATGCGCCGTCAATGTAGGAAGTGCGGAGAGGTCCGGCTATCTTGTAACCTTGTTCTTCCATGTATGCAAAAGCTTCGGTGAATGATTCGTGGAAGCGTTCATAAGGACCGACATGTTTCATGCAG
This sequence comes from Bacteroidaceae bacterium, assembly GCA_017557045.1. Taxonomy (GTDB): domain Bacteria; phylum Bacteroidota; class Bacteroidia; order Bacteroidales; family Bacteroidaceae; genus HGM04593. Next base: position 8,781 of record JAFYLO010000002.1, read on the forward strand.
AGTGCTTTGGGAACAGCATCAAGATGCTTGAATTGTATTATGGTATTGTCTGTGCTCATCTCTTCCACCTGTTCGCAATACTCGATGTCAATTTCGGTGGGACGATACTCCTTATTGTGCTCAATGGTGAAACAATAGCCTGGAGCCGGGCACTTACAACCGAGGCGTTGCATTTCTGGACCTATTTTCTCAACACATAATGGTCCGAGGGCGGCATAATTAGGGATTACTTCGCGATGGCTTGCCACGATAATTTCGGGCAAAGATTGAATACTGAATTTAGATTTATCCATTGTTTTAATTTTTTTGTGAGCATTCACCCAGTTGACCAACTGACTGCGTCGTGCCACCAATAATTGCAGCTGTCGCTCCGTCTTCTCTATCTTCTCGTTCAGTTGCTCGACACTTGGGGCGTGTGCCCCTTCTTCGTACAACTCCTTGATTTCGTCAAGCGAGAAACCGAGACTTTGCAATTGGCGGATAGTGTTGAGCCTTTGCATCTGTTCAACGCTATAATAACGATAGCCCGTCCACTCATCCACTTCGTAGGGAAACAATAACCCTTTTTGTTCGTAGTGGCGCAGGGTCTTCACGGTCACTTGCATCATCTGTGAGAATTCTCCGATTTTTAACTTTGTTTTTTCTCTCATAATCGCGCGATTTTTTAGTCTGATTTCGAAATCTGTGGCAAAGTTAGTCTATGCCCTTGGGTACGAGTCAAGAGAAAAGTGAAATATTTTCAGCTTCTTAATGAATTCCTAATTTTTTTGAAACTCTTTTGAAACATTAACTCTGTTCCTTTGCAGTGTGAAAAATGCGAAAGACGGTTGCACTCGTTGCAAGCAATTGCTAGCATTGCTTACATGCACGTTTACGCAGCTTTCACAATGCTAATTTAAACTATTATGACAATGAAAATGAAATTTATTGTGGCAGGTCTTTTAGCCTGCATCGGCATTGGTGCACAGGCGCAGAATGTCAAGAGTGAGGAACCTAAAGGTAAAGCTATTGTACAGATGTTCGGAAATTTTCACACCGGCTTCGGAGAGAAAAACGACGATAGAGGGTTCGACTTGGAGAGAAGTTACTTGGGTTATGAGTATAAACTCGGAAACGGATTGTCGGTAAAAGGTGTGATGGACATCGGCAAGTCTTCGGATGTAAGCGACTATCAGCGTATTGCTTATATCAAGAATGCGATGGTGTCGTGGAAAAAAGGCAACTTGACATTAAGCGGAGGTCTTATTTCGACCACTCAGTTCAATTTTCAGGAAAAATTCTGGGGCTATCGCTACATTATGAAGTCATTTCAGGATCAGTACAAATTCGGCAATAGTGCCGACCTCGGTATTTCCGCAGCATACAAATTTGCAGACTGGATTTCTGCCGATGCGATTATTGTTAACGGTGAGGGCTACAAGAAGGTTCAAAAAAGTGATGGCTTGAACTATGGAGTGGGCCTGACAATGACACCTGTGAAGGGTTTTCATATTCGTCTGTACGGTGGATTGAACGAGGGTGCCGAAGATGGTAAAGAAGATATTGTGAACATGGCTGCCTTTATGGGTTATAAATGCGACAAGTTCTCAATTGGTGCCGAATATAACCTTATGCAGAATGCTTCCAATAAAAAAGATGCCGACTTGAGCGGTTATTCTATCTATGCAACAATGAACTTATCGAAGGAGACTGCTTTGTATGCACGATTCGATGATTTGTACTCTAAGGATGATTGGAACAAGGCTAAGGATGAGCAGGCTGCAATTCTCGGCGCACAGTTCAAACTGGGCAAGTATGTAAAGGTCGCTCCCAACGTGAGAATGGGTATGCCTAAGGCCGATGGCGCAAAAGAGAACTACTCGGCATTTGTAAACTGTTATTTTGGTCTTTAATGGTAAATAATTAGAATTATATGAAAAAGATTTATTTGTCGATTATGACATTGATACTCGCAATTGCAATGGTATCGTGTGGCAGTAATGCAACAGATGGCGGACGTAAGGCTCAGGAACTTTCGGGTGCAGGTGCAACATTCCCTCTTCCATTCTACAATGTTGTGTTCGAGAACTTCTCTAAGGTAAACGGTGATGTTGTGGCTTACGGTGGCATCGGCTCAGGCGGCGGCGTTCGTAATTTGCGGGACAAGATTGTGGATTTTGCCGGTAGTGATGCTTTCCTTTCGGACAAAGAGATGGCAGATATGGCTCCTGTAGTTCATGTACCAACTTGTATGGGTGCTGTGGTTGTGGCCTACAATCTGGATGGAGTGAAGGAACTGAAACTGACCGGAGAGGTTGTTGCCGACATCTTCGCAGGTGAAATAAAAATGTGGAACGATGAGCGATTGGTTGCTCTCAACCCTGATGTAACACTCCCGGCTGAGGCTATCATTCCGGTATTCCGCTCGGATGGTTCGGGAACAACCTTCGTCTTCACAGACTATCTTACAAAGGTCAGTCCTATGTGGAAAGAGAAATTTGGTGCAGGCAAGTCGGTAAACTTCCCTTCGGGACAGGCAGCAAAGGGTAATCCGGGTGTTGCAGGCGTGATTTCTCAAACTAAGAACTCTATCGGTTATGTAGGCTCTGAGTATGCTTTTGCACAGAAGATTCCTTATGCTAAAATCGGAAACAGCCGTGGCGAATTTGTAGAGCCTGATGCTGTTTCAATCTCTGCTGCTGCATCGGGGGAGATTCCAACAGATACCCGTTGTTCAATTACAAATGCAGATGCTGCCGGTGCTTATCCTATCTCTACATTTACTTGGATGGTTATCTACAAGGAGCAGAACTACTCTGACCGTTCAAAGGAGCAGGCTGCGGCTACACTCGATTTGTTGAAATATATTCTCTCTGACGAGGCACAGGCTATTACCTCTGAGGTTCATTATGCTCCGCTTCCTGCAAAGGCTAAGGAACTCAGTATGAAAAACCTTAAAACTGTAACATACGACGGAGTAGCAATCCTTCAGTAAGAAATATATGAACGATAGACTGTACAGGATTATATTGTTCGTGGCGGCATTGGTTGTGCCTATAGTGTGCGGGGGCGTGGTTTACGCCCTCGTCACTGACGCACACGAAGCGTTCGAACATTTCGGATTTTTGAAATTCCTTACCTCTTCGGAGTGGAGTTACACAGAGGGTAATGAGCAGTATGGTGCACTGCCATTCATTACAGGCACGCTGATGACTACACTCATGGCTCTTCTCTTTTGTATCCCTTTCTCTCTTCCTGTGGCACTCTTTGTGGGAGAATATTTCAGAGAAACGAAGATAGCATCGGTGCTTAGTACCGTAACGGATCTGTTGGCGGGTATTCCATCTATTATTTACGGCCTGTGGGGATTCTACACACTGCGCCCCATTATTATGGAACTCAACATATCGCCGCAAGGTTCCGGTATTCTTACAGCCTCGCTTGTACTGGCTATTATGATTGTGCCCTACGCAGCGTCACTGAGTGCCGAGTTTATAAAGATGGTGCCAAACGACCTTAAGGAGGGTGCATATAGTTTGGGTGCCACCCGCGCCGAGGTCGTACGCAAAGTGATATTCCCTGTGGCGGGTTCGGGTATCTTCTCTTCGTATGTCTTGGCTATCGGTCGTGCTTTGGGCGAGACAATGACCGTAACTATGCTTATCGGCAATACGAACAATATCCCCGACTCAATCACCTCTACAGGAAACTCCATGGCATCAATCATTGCCAACCAGTTTGGCGAAGCAGATGGCCTGCGACTTTCATCCTTGATTGCCATAGGGTTGATTCTTTTCCTTATTACTGCACTTATCAATATGATTGGTAAAATAATGATTAAACGTGCAAGAATTGTATAGTAATGAATAAATTGAAAGTTAAACATCGTTTGGCAAAAGACAAGTTGATGCTTTGGAGTATTTGCTTGTTGGCGGCAATGACAGCAGTTCCGTTGCTTGCTATTTTGGGTGAAGTGCTGTTGCGTGGTTACGATCAGCTATCCTGGTCGTTCTTTACAGAGTCAACACCGACAGCATATAAGGCAATGAAGGCAATAGCCGCAGGTGAACCTATCCCCGGAGGTATTGCAAACGGTATTGTAGGAACAATGATTATGCTTGGCATGGCTGTCGTTGTTGCTGTTCCATTGGGTATTCTTTGCGGTGCATTTTTGGCGGAAAACAGCAAGAGCCGTTTCGCTCAGTTCGTCAGCTATCTGACCGACCTGTTGCAAGGCACTCCATCGGTAATTATCGGTATTATTACCTATATATGGGTGGTTGTTCCTATGAAGGGCTACTCTGCTATTGCGGGTAGTGTGGCGCTCTGCATTATGATGCTTCCGCTTATTATCCGCTCGACTGAGGAGACTTTGAAGATTCTCCCTGCATCGCTCAAGGAGGCAGGATTGGCGTTGGGTGGCAACAAGGCACGAGTGATGATGAAGGTGCAACTGCCGGCTGCATTCGGTGGTATCTTTACGGGTGTTCTTCTTGCCATCTCACGAGTTATAGGCGAGACTGCACCGCTTATGTTTACCGCACTCGGTTGCTCACTTATCCGATTCTCTATTGACAAGCCTATTTCGGCAGTACCTTTGCTTATATGGGAATTCTTCAACGACCCTAACCTACAGGAACTTATTTGGGGAGCTTCACTTTTCCTCTTATTGTTTGTACTTACATTGAACTTATTATCAAAATACCTTGCAAAGAAATGGAATCACTGACATCTATACTTGAATTTAAGAAAACTTGCGTATCATATACCAAGCAGACAATGGCCGTTAAGTATGTATCGGCAGCTATCGAAAGAAACACTATTACAGCTATCATGGGACCATCGGGTTGCGGAAAGTCGACACTGCTGCGTGCCGTAAACCTTATGCACAATCTCTATCCTAACATACGTGTCGATGGCGAGATATTGCTTAATGGCGAAAATATCCTTTCTATGGAGCCAATCGATGTGCGTCGGCGTGTGGGGATGGTTTTCCAACGTCCTGCGCCATTCCCAACGATGAGTATCTACGACAATGTATTATCGGGATTTGCATTGAATGGCATGAAACTTTCAAAGAGTGAGAAAGATATTACCGTTGAGCGTTGTTTGCGTAGCGTTGCTCTTTGGGATGAAGTCAAGGATGTGCTAAACAAGAAAGGTACATTTCTATCGGGTGGTCAGCAGCAGCGTTTGTGCATTGCCCGTGCATTGGCAATGAAACCTGATGTACTGTTGATGGACGAGCCTACATCGGCTCTCGACCCTATAGCAACAAAGCATATTGAGGAGCTGCTGCTCGAACTGCAAAAAGAGGTTACTATACTGATTGTTACCCACAATATGGGGCAGGCCAAGCGCATATCGTCAAAATCTATGTTCATGTATTTGGGCGAACTTGTCGAGTATGGCGACACCGGGACAATGTTCTCCAACCCGACAGATGAACGTACAAAGGCTTATTTGACAGGAAAGATGGGTTGAGTATTTAACACAAGTGTTACCTCCTTGAAATATTTTTGAAACATATTTGCAATTACTTTGCATCGAAAATTTATAAAAAGATATGGGAATATTGCAAATTTCTACACTATTGGGAGCATTGGGTATGTTCCTTTATGGAATGAACCTGATGAGTTCGGGACTGCAAAAGGCTGCAGGAGAGAGATTGAGAGGCTTCTTGTCTGCCATGACATCAAATCCGTTTAAAAGTGTAATGACCGGATTGGGTATAACCACAATAATCCAGTCCTCTTCGGCTACCACTGTTATGGTGGTAAGTTTCGTGAATGCCGGTCTTTTGACTTTGGCACAGGCCATTGGTGTAATTATGGGTGCCAACATCGGTACAACGGTAACTGCATGGATGGTATCGTGGTTAGGCTTCAAAGCCGATATTTCAATTCTGGCTGTTCCTTTGATGTTGTTCGGTTTCCTTTTCTCAAATTCAAAGAAAGACCAACGTAAGAACATTGGTGAACTGATAGTAGGATTCTCTCTTCTCTTCTTAGGGCTTTCGTTTATGAAGGATTCCGTACCCGATTTAAGGGAGACTCCTCAGGTGCTGGAGTTTGTAACTTCCTGGTCGTCTCATGGCTTTGGTTCTGTGCTGTTGTTCCTTGCTTTCGGCACAATCCTTACTTTGGTCTTGCAGTCTTCATCAGCAACAATGGCTATCACGCTTATTATGCTTAGCATGGGGTGGATTCCTTTTGGGATGGCATGTGCTATGGTGCTTGGTGAGAACATAGGTACTACGATTACTGCCAACATTGCTGCTTCTGTAGGAAATACACAGGCAAAGCGTGCTGCAATGTCGCATACTATATTTAATGTATTCGGTGTTGTTTGGGCATTGATACTGTTCGGACCGTTCTTGCAATTGGTCGGTATTATAACTGAAACTTTATTCGGACTTCCTAACCCTGCTGCCGATGGGTTTGTAGTAACAGAGGCTACTTCTGCTGAAGGTACGGCTGCGCTGTATGGCCTGTCGATGTTGCATACGTTGTTCAATTTGACAAATACTCTTTTGTTAGTTTGGTTTACAAAATGGATTGCCCAAGCTGTAAGTTGGATTATACCTGCACCTAAAAATAAAGAGAAGGAGGTCTTCCGATTGAAGTATATTTCTGCCGGACATTTGGCTACACCTGAACTTTCTGTAGAACAGGCTTTTGAAGAGATTATTCATTTTGCCAAGATTTCAAAGAATGGCGCCATCTATTCTAAGGAGGCTATAAACGAAGCCGATACTGAAAAATTTGACGAGTTGAGAGAGAAACTTGTAAAATATGAAGAGATATCGGATCGTATGGAATTTGAGATTGCAACTTTTCTTAATGGTGTTTCTGCTGAGGAGATTAGCGAGAGCACATCACTCAAAGTCAAGTCCATGTATAAGATTGTTGGTGAATTGGAGTCGTTGGGTGACTCGGGTGAAACTATCAGCCGCATTCTATCGAGAAAGAATATTCACAAGAAGGTATTCGATGCAGGTGCAATAAAGAATCTTAATACTATGGCCGATGCTGTTGTTGCTGCCTACGATGTGATGATAGAAAACTTAGAGGCTGCTCACAAGGGCGAACTTGGCGATATATCTAATGCTTATGCTGCTGAGGATCTCCTCAATACTCTCAGAAACGATTTCCGTGATGCTGTTATTGAAAATATCGATAACGATGGAAAGAATTATCAGGCAACTGTTTATTACATGGATATAATCAATGCTTATGAGAGAATGGGCGACTTTATGATAAATGTATCACAAGATCTTGAAAGGGGATTTATCAGTAAGTAGTCTGTTATATATTATACTTCGGGAGGTTCTATTAAATTAGGACTTCCCGAAACTTTTTTATTGGCAGCCTTCGGTTAATTTTTGATATTTGTAGGTAGTTCTTATCATATAGTGATACAGAGGGGTTCCGTACTTTCTGTGCCGACAGAAAAGCACGATTAAGTGAGTGCAATGCAAGCTCGCTTGCAAATTGCCGAACGTGAGTGCTTTATCCAAAGTACCAAAGAACTCTGCGCATGGGCGCTTTTTAAACGGCAGCCGAAGCTGATGGTTTTTGGGGCTGCGGAACAACTGTGCAAGCGAGTACAATGCAACCGACGCAGGAGTGAATGTAGAGTTAAAATTTATTTAAACTCTACTGAACGAGAAGGAGGAAAACAATGTTAGTGCTTGCTTGCAAATTGTAAACGAGCGCAGCCGGTGGTAGGCGAAGCCAACCTTATCGCTCACTGCGTTCGCTCAAACAGTCTTTCGCTTCGCGCAAGTTTGGCTGCTCTCGGCATAGTGCAAATGAATTTGCCCTCTGCTCTCGCTTGCACAAACTTTCGCTTCGCGCAAGTTTGGCTTCTCTCGGCAAAGTGCAAATAAATTTGCCCTCTGCTCTCGCTTGCACAAACTTTCGCCTTTTTCCAAAAACCAGTGACGCCGTCTGCCTAAAAGCTTAATGCGCATCAATGAACCTGTCAATGAAGAAATGGGGGCTTGTTCTGACTTAAATATTGATTGATAAATGACTTAAATATGTTTATCGGATAGCAATATATTTTTTATATTGAGGCTGTTTAGCCCAGTATGAGCGTTATTATATAGCATAGTCCGTAAGGGCTATGTTGCGGTGTTTGAATATATTAAAGCCCTGAAAGCGGCGAAATATGAACGTATTCGTTTGGCTATTTCGCCGCTTTCAGGGCTATTATTAGTTTTCTGACTATATATTCTCATAGGCCTTACGACCTACGCTTTAAAATTATGCCCCTCCGGGGTATGCCTCTATGCAAAATACCTAAAAGCCATCCGCACTGCTTGTCTACTTACTTCCCTGCTTCGGGGGATGCAGTGGGTTTTCCACTACCCTTTTTTTTCCCGTAATATCTGCGGCGCTTCTTGGGTGCGGTCTCTTTTGAAGGAGTAGGCTGCGCAACTTGTGCTGAGGATTGCTCGGCGGGAGCAGATGTCGCACTGTTGCCGCTTTCGGCTTTTGCTCCGTTCTTCTTTGCAGGCTTTGCCTTTTGTGCATTGTCGCCCTTCTTGCCTCCACGGCCTTTTGAGCCGTATGGGCGTTTCTTGCCCTGTTCCGGCTTTTTCTTTGCAGGGTTGTATTCGGGTGCCTCGCCCAATTCTGCGGGGAGTGCTATCTTGTCGATGGGTTTTCCTATGAACTTTTCTATGCGGCCGAATGCCTGCTGGTCGTTTACGCTTACGAGAGTTATTCCGCGGCCGGTGTTGTTGGCGCGGGCTGTGCGCCCTACTCTATGTATATAGTCGTCGCAGTCGCCGGGAACATCGTAGTTTATCACTATGCGTATGTCGTCGATGTCTATTCCGCGTGCGAGGATGTCGGTGGCTACAAGTAGGTCTATCTTGCGGCTCTTGTAGAGGAACATCATTTCGTCGCGCTCGCCTTGTGTGAGGTCGCTGTGCATCTCTCCCACGTTGAGCCCCATGCGTCGCAGTGCGGTTGACACTTCGCGTACTTTGCTCTTTTTGGAGACGAAAAGTATTACACGCTCGGCGCTCTCTTTGGTGAAGATATCTTTGATGATTCCCATCTTCTGCGCTTCGTGGCAGATGTATGCCTGCTGGGTGATGCCGTCGGCGGGCTTTGCGAGCGATAGGGTTACCTGTACGGGGTCTTTCAGTATGTTCTTCGCGAGTTTGCGTATCTCTTCGGGCATTGTTGCCGAAAACAGCATTGTCTGACGCTCGGCGGGCAGCTGTTTGGCGATGGTCATAATGTCGTTGTAGAATCCCATGTCGAGCATGCGGTCGGCCTCGTCGAGGATGAAGAATGATACTTTAGAGAGGTCTACATTTCCCAGATTTATGTGCGAAATAAGACGGCCGGGGGTGGCTACAAGGATGTCTGCTCCCAGTGTCATTCCTTTAAGTTCCTGTCCGTAACGTATGCCGTCGTTGCCGCCGTAGACAGCAACACTCGACACATCCATGAAGTATGTGAATCCCTCAAGCTGACGGTCTATCTGTTGAGCAAGCTCGCGGGTGGGGGCCATTATTATGCAGTTGATGGCATTTTCGGGATATTCGTTGCGGCAGAGCTTGTTGAGTACCGGAAGCAGGTAGGCTGCTGTCTTTCCGGTTCCTGTCTGTGCTACGCCTATAAGGTCGTGCCCCTCCATCAGCGGTGTTATAGTCTTTTCCTGAATGGGGGTGCACTCTATGAAGTTCATGGCGTCGAGGGCATCAAGCACCTCGTCTTCAAAATCAAATTCGTAAAAGTCCATAATGTCTTTTTATTTTGGGGCTTTCCAATAGAGGTATGCGGCAATGAAGCTGTACAGGATATTGGGTAGCCACACTGCGAGTATCACAGGGGTGTTTCCGTTGAGGGCAAAGGTGGAGGAGATAGTCTGGAAGAGTATGTATGAGAAACTTAGTCCCAATCCTATTCCGAGTGATAGTCCCATACCTCCTTTTGTCTTTTTGGATGACAGTGATGCTCCGATGATGGTGAGGATGAAGGCGGCAAACGACATTGCTATGCGTTTGTGGTATTCTACTTCAAACTCTTTTATGTTTGCCATTCCTCGCGCCTTCTGCTGTTTTATGTACTCTGTCAGTTCAGGGCTGGTCATCGTCTCCTGCATTCCGAGGGTGATGAGGAAGTCGCTCGGCTGGAATTTTATTATGGTGTCGAGCGGCTGGCGCATATCGGAACGTATTACCTCCTTGTCGTCGTACAGTTCTCTGATGGTCCACCCTTTGGCGGTCCATTTGTACTGCTCTTCGGGGTGATAGGTTATTGTGCGGGCTGTCATGTGTGAGACAAGTCGCTTGTCGTCGAATTTGTCGAGTGAGAAGCGGTAGCCTGTCTTGTTGCGGCTTTCGTAACGCTCGATGTATGCGATTGTATTCTCGTCAATCTCAAGCTGTATGTTTCTTGCCGTCTCTACCTGCTCCTTGCCTTTGTATTGCACTTCGAAGTCTATGCGCCGCTGGCTGCCTTGCGGTATAATGTATGCTCCCAGTATATATGTTATTGCGGCAATGATGCCTGCGGATATCATATATGGACGCAACAGACGCTTGAAACTTACTCCCGAGGCAAATGCTGCAATGATTTCGGAGTTATCGGCGAGCTTCGAGGTAAAATATATTACGGCAATAAAGACGAACAACGCACTGAACATGTTCGAATAGTAGGGAACAAAGTTCAGATAGTAGTCGAACATTATTGCGGAGAACGGTGCATTGTAGTTCGAGAATTTGTCGATATTCTCGTTATAGTCAAATACTACAATGATTGATATTATCAATGCGATGGCAAAGAAATATGTTCCCAAAAATTTGGTTATTATATACCAATCGAGTCGCTTGATGAATAGGCCCCTGATATTTTTCATGATAATGTATTACAGGAAGGTTCTATTAGTTAGTGATTTCCTACAGTCTATGGGTTACTCTTTCCAACATACCTTTCTTCCACGATGCGTAATCGTCGGCAAGGATGTGTTTGCGTGCCTCGCCGGTGAGCCACACGTAGAATGCGAGGTTGTGCAGCGATGCTATCTGCAATGCCAGCAGTTCGTCTGAAACGAACAGATGACGCAGGTAGGCACGGCTGTAGAGCGTATCGACATACGATGCTCCGTCCTCTTCGATGGGTGAAAAGTCGTGTTTCCACTTTTCGTTGCGCATGTTCATTATGCCGTTCTTTGTGAAAAGCATTCCGTTGCGGCCGTTGCGGGTGGGCATCACACAGTCGAACATATCCACTCCCCTCTCTATTGCTTCGAGGATGTTGGCGGGGGTTCCCACTCCCATCAGATAGCGTGGCTTGTCCTGTGGGAGTATTTCGTTCACTACCTCAATCATTTCGTACATCTTTTCGGTAGGTTCGCCTACGGCAAGGCCGCCGATGGCGTTTCCTGCACACTCTTTCGATGCTATGTATTCGGCTGAGCGACGGCGCAGTTCGGGATATACACATCCCTGAACAATGGGGAAAAGTGCCTGCTCGTATCCGTACATGGGCTCTGTCTCGGCGAGACGGGCTATGCAGCGGTCGAGCCAACGGTGTGTCAGTTCCATTGAGCGTTTGGCATAGTTGAAGTCGGAGTCTCCGGGAGGACACTCGTCGAATGCCATCATTATGTCTGCACCAATTGTGCGTTCTATGTCCATCACTCTCTCCGGAGAGAAAAAGTGTTTGGAACCGTCTATGTGCGAACGGAACTCCACTCCCTCCTCGCGCAGTTTTCTGATGTCCTTGAGCGAAAATACCTGGAATCCACCGCTGTCGGTCAGTATAGGTCGTTCCCAACTGTTGAACTTGTGCAGTCCGCCGGCGTTCTTGAGTACATCAAGTCCGGGACGGAGATAGAGATGGTAGGTGTTTCCCAATATTATCTGTGCCTTTATATCGGTTGCGAGCTCAGGCATCTGAACAGCCTTTACCGATCCGACTGTTCCTACAGGCATAAATATGGGGGTTTCTATGGAGCCGTGCGCCGTGTGCAAGAGACCTGCTCTTGCACCGGAGCCGCTGTCCTTATGCAATAAATCAAATTTCACTTTCTGTCAAATTTAATGGATTGTTTACCTTTGTTTCGAGTAATGCAATATCGAGTACCTCGGATATATCCTCCACATAGTGGAATTCGAGTCCCTTCACATACTCTTCGGGGATTATTTCTATGTCGCGTCTGTTTTCGGCGCAGAGGATTATCTCCTTTATTCCGGCTCTCTTGGCTGCAAGAATCTTTTCCTTGATGCCGCCTACGGGAAGCACTTTTCCGCGTAGTGTTATTTCGCCTGACATTGCGAGGTTGCTTCTTACACGACGCTGTGTGAATGCCGAAGCTATAGCTGTTGCCATTGTTATACCGGCGGAGGGACCATCCTTGGGGATGGCTCCTTCGGGTACATGGAGATGGATGTTCCATTTCTCGAATACAAACGCGGGTATTCCGAGTTGTGATGCATGGGATTTTACATATTCCAATGCAAGTATCGCTGATTCCTTCATCACATCACCCAAATTTCCAGTGAGGGTAATCTTGGAATCCTTGCCTCGGCTTAGGCTTGTTTCGATGTAGAGAATCTCTCCTCCGACTGCGGTCCATGCAAGTCCTACAACTACACCGGCATAATCGTTGCCCTGATATGTCTCGCGCGAATATTTCTGCGGTCCAAGAATCTCCTTAAGATGTTCGGGCTTGAGAATAGGATATCTCACCTCGTCGAAACAAGCACGTTGGTATGCAATTGTACGGAATATCTTGCCGAGCTTTTTCTTCAGTTCGCGTACGCCCGATTCGCGGGTGTAGTTTTCTACTATCGCGGAAATGGTATTCTTACGTATAGATATCTTTTCGTCCTTTACACCGTTGCTCTTCATCTCATCAGGAATCAGGTGGCGGCGGGCAATTTCAACCTTCTCTTCAGTAAGGTATCCGCTAACCTCGATAACTTCCATTCGGTCGAGAAGTGCAGGCGGAATTGTGTTGAGATTGTTGGCGGTTGCAATGAACATTACCTTTGAAAGGTCGTATTCCACATCAAGGAAATTGTCGTGGAATGCGTTGTTCTGTTCGGGGTCGAGTACCTCAAGGAGTGCCGATGAGGGATCGCCGTGTATTGAACTCTGCCCTACCTTGTCAATTTCGTCGAGTACAAACACAGGGTTGTCGGTTCCCGATTTGATTATTCCTTTTATAATGCGGCCGGGCATTGCGCCTATGTAGGTCTTGCGATGTCCGCGTATTTCGGATTCGTCGTGCACGCCACCGAGCGACATGCGTACATATTTACGTTTGAGCGCCCTTGCTATTGAACAGCCGAGTGAGGTCTTTCCGACTCCCGGAGGACCATAGAGGCAGATGATGGGTGACTTGAGGTCGCCACGCATCTTTATTACAGCAAGGTGTTCAAGTATTCTCTCCTTTACCTTGTCCATGCCGTAGTGATCCTTGTCGAGCACGGCTTTGGCATTCTTTATGTCGAGATTGTCTTCGGTGTATTCTCCCCAGGGCAGACTGAGCATTACCTGCAGGTAGTTCAACTGTACACTGTAGTCGGGCGACTGCATGTTGAGACGGCTGAGTTTGTCGACCTCCTTGTCGAAGATGGCACGTACCTCTTTACTCCATTTCTTTTTTGCAGCCTTCCTTTGCATCTCATCCACATCCTGTTCCTGTGTGGATGCACCGCCGAGTTCTTCCTGAATGCTTCTTATCTGTTGGTTCAGATAATATTCCTTCTGTTGCTTGTCGAGTACAGTTTTTGTCCTCTCGTCGATTTTTTCCTGCAATTTCGAGTAGGCGTACTCTGTTTTTAATTGTTTCAGCAACAAGTATGCACGCCCGATAAGCGAATCCATCTTTATCATTTCGAACTTTATATCGAGACCGGACTTGCAACCCGAACATACATTGTTGATGAATGACTCGGCGGGAGCATGGCTAAGTGTCATTATCATTTCGCGATACGAATTGTCGGGATTATTCATCACCATCATTCTTGCCGTCTTCTTGCAGGAGTTATAAAGCGCAGTGAACTCCTTTGATTTGACTGCAGTGTTGTCTTCCTGAGGAAGCGGTTCGACAATTCCCTTTATATAAGGGTCTGAAATTGTAATCTCCTTTACGTTTATGCGGCCCACTCCCTGTAGAACAACAGTTGTGATACCCTCGTTCAATTCAACCACCTGTATTATTTTAGCCAATGCACCGATGGGGTATATATCATAGAGTCCGGGATGTTCGATATTGCTGTCCTTCTGACAGACAACAGCTATGTAGTTATCACCTTTCGAGTGATTCCTGACAAGTCTCAAAGAACTGTCTCTTGTTACTGTTACAGGTAACACCATATTGGGGAACAAGAATTTGTCCCTCAGTGGCAGTATAGGAAGTTCACCTCCTGTTTTCCACGATTCATCTTTTGTCTCTTCTTCAGAATCGTATTCATTCAGAATCTCCTCATTCAATTCAGTTTCCTCAAACTCAGATAGCAAAGTGATATTCTCGTCCATATTAAAAATTTTTATTTAAAATCAACAATATTCAAAACAGTTACAGTTGTTTACCCTTTTAGATTCAAACTACAAGAGACTGTTTTATATCAACATTATATATATTCGCGTAATACGCGCAAGCACACACTATTAAACCTGATTCCATGATTGTAGAACCACATCTTTCATGTGTGTTTGCAGGGCATATCATGCAAATACGTGCACAAAGATAATAAATTTGTGCGCGATGTCAATATAAAGAACTCTTTTTTTATTATTACTATATATATGCCGGAATCTCACAAAATGTATCAACATATTTTTCCAAGTTTGCAGATTCTAATAATTTGAAATCATCTGAAAACTTTTTGACATAGATTTTGTATATTCACATTTTGTTATTATCTTTGCAAGTGAAATGATGAGAATTGAGGGGCAAGAAAGCCCCTCTTTTTTGTACATAACAACCACCAATATTCTAACTAATAAACCTATATGATTGACAAACAGAAGGTTGTAGAGCTTATAAACGAATGGCTCGAAGGTAAGGAACATTTTCTTGTAGATGTTTCAATAAGCAAGGACGACAAGATTACGGTTGAAATAGACCATGCCGAAGGTGTATGGATAGAGGATTGTGCCGAATTGAGCCGTCATATTGAGTCCGGATTAAGTCGCGACAGCGAGGATTATGAACTGGAAGTCGGCTCTGCCGGATTGGGACAGCCCTTCAAAGTGATACAGCAATATATAAATCACATAGGACGCGAAGTTGAAGTTCTCGGAAAGGATGGTAAGAAGTACAAGGGTGTCCTGAAGTCTGCAGATGAAGACGCTTTTGTTGTTGTCATAACCAAAAAAGAGAAAATCGAGGGATTCAAGCGCCCTCAGCTTGTAGAAGTTGAATGCAGATTTGCATACAACGAAGTAAAATACACGAAGTATATAATAAATTTCAAATAATATGGCAAAGAAAGAGGAAACCATAAACCTTCTGGATACATTCCAGGAGTTCAAGGAGTCGAAGAATATCGACCGCACAACAATGATCAGCGTACTCGAGGAGAGCTTCCGCAAAGTGTTGGTAAATATGTATGGCACCGACGAGAACTACTCTATCATCGTCAACCCCGACCGCGGTGACCTGGAGATTCAGCGCCGCAGAACAATTGTTGCCGATGGTGATGTGGAGAATGATAATATGGAGATATCGTTGAGCGAAGCACAGCAGATTGACGATTCATTCGAGGTAGGCGAAGAGGTGAGCGAAATTATAAAGTTCGCAGAGTTCGGCCGTCGCGTAATCCTTAACCTTCGCCAGACTCTTGCATCAAAAATCCTTGAGCTTGAGAAAGACAGCCTCTGCAACAAATATACAGCCAAAATCGGTCAGATTGTAAGTGCTGAGGTTTATCAGATATGGAAGAAAGAGATACTTTTGATGGATGAAGAGAAGAATGAACTCATCCTTCCCAAAAGCGAACAGATACCCTCGGATTTCTACCGCAAGGGTGATGTGGTACGCGCTGTTGTTGCACGCGTAGACAATCCCAACAACAACCCCAAAATTATTCTGAGCCGTATATCTCCGGTATTCCTTGAGAGACTCTTCGAACTTGAGGTTCCCGAAATCAACGACGGACTGATAACTATCAAGAAAATCGCCCGTATCCCCGGCGAACGTGCCAAGATTGCAGTGGAGTCATACGACGACCGCATTGATCCCGTAGGCGCTTGTGTAGGTGTCAAGGGTTCACGTATCCACGGCATTGTGCGCGAATTGAGAAACGAGAATATCGATGTTATCAATTATACATCCAATATAGAACTTTTTATCAAGCGTGCTCTCAGCCCCGCTAAGGCATTCAACGTACAGCTCAATAACGAAAAGCGTACAGCCAATGTCTATCTGAAGCCCGAAGAGGTGTCTTTGGCAATCGGTAAGAACGGACTCAACATCAAGTTGGCAAGTATGCTCACTGAGTACACCATTGATGTTTACCGCGAAAATGATACACAGGAGGATGATATTTATCTCGATGAGTTCTCTGATGAAATTGACGAGTGGATAATCGCTGCAATCAAGAAGCTCGGTCTCGAAACTGCAAAATCGGTATTGCGCGCACCCCGCGAAATGCTTGTGGAAAAAGCAGACCTCGAAGAAGATACTGTAGACAATGTACTCAGGATCCTTAGAGAGGAGTTCGAGGACGATAAAGAATAACAGTGAGGAATAGCAGCAAAGATTAATTTTAAAACAAAACCGACGAATGAAGATAAGATTAAATAAAGTACAAAAAGAATTGAATATAGGACTCTCGACGATAGTCGAATTCCTACAGAAGAATAACTTCGAAATAGAGGAAAACCCCAATGCGGTTGTACCTGAAGAGGGGTATAATCTGCTCATAAAAGAATTCAGTACCGATAAGAATCTTCGCATTCAGTCGGACAAATTCACACAGGAGAGACAGAATAAGGAAAAGGTAAAGAGCGCTACACCCGAATCGCGTCCCCAGCCTAAGGCTGCTGTGGCCGAAGAGGTTGTATCCAAGCCTAAGGAACAGCCCAAAGCCGAAGAAAAACCGGTTGTTGAGGCTGAAGAGAAGAAAGCAGACGAATCTCCCATAAAAATAAAGGTTGTAAGACGTATCGACCTCGATGCTATTGAGAATCGTGGCAATCAACAGCAGAATAAGGAAAAACAGCAGCCTAAGAAGGAAGAACCTGCACCCCAACCGGTTGCAGAGAAGGTTGTTGAGCCCTCCCCTGCTCCCCAACCTGCAAAGAAAGAGGAGGTACAGCCTGTTGTGAAGGAGGAGGTAAAGGCAGAAGAAAATGCTCCTGCTGCACCTACACTTACACAAGTTGATGAAGTGCGTCCCCGACTGAATATCATAGGCCACATCGACCTCTCTTCAATCAACCAGTCAACACGTCCTCGCAAGACGAGCAAGGAGGAGAAACGCAAAGAGCGTGAAGAGAAGGACAAGCAGCGCGAAGAACAGCGTAAACAGGCAAGAGAAAACTCAAATAAGCCTGCCGGCGACAATGCCGACAAGGGTGAAAAGAAAAAGAAACGTACCCGTATCGGCGGACAGCGTGTCAATATCGATGCAGCCATACAGAACAACAAGGAGAGCCAGCCTTCACGCGAGCAGCAGGGTGGCAACAACTGGGGAGGCAGCGACAACAAGAACCAGAGCAACAAGGATAATGCATCAAAAGGCAGTCGCAAGGATCGCGACCGTCAGCACAAGCGCTACGACAAGAGCGAAGTGAACGACGAGGACGTATCAAAGCAGATAAAATCGACACTTGAGCGTCTTACCAACCGCAGCAAAGGCAAGTCGGCAAAATACCGTAAGGAAAAACGCGAATTGGCTGCTGAACGTCAGATGATGCAGGAAAACAGCGAGATGGAACAGAGCAAAGTGCTCAAGCTTACAGAATTCGTTACAGCAAACGAGCTTGCAAGCATGATGAACATCTCTGTAACTCAGGTTATTGCAACCTGTATGAGTGTCGGCATAATGGTGTCTATCAACCAGCGCCTCGATGCAGAGACCATCAACCTTGTAGCCGAGGAATTCGGATTCTCAACAGAGTATGTAAGTGCTGAAGTATCTACAGCTATTGCAGAAGAGACAGACGCCGAGGAGAATCTCGTACCCCGCGCACCCATCATCACTGTCATGGGCCACGTAGACCACGGAAAGACCTCATTGCTCGACTACATCCGTAAGTCAAACGTAATTGCAGGTGAAGCCGGAGGTATTACACAGCACATCGGTGCTTACAATGTGAAGATGGAGAACGGCAAGCGTATCACATTCCTTGATACCCCCGGTCACGAAGCCTTTACAGCCATGCGTGCCCGTGGAGCCAAGATTACCGACATTGCCATCATTATCATCGCTGCCGACGACAATGTGATGCCCCAGACCAAGGAGGCCATCAACCACGCAATGGCAGCAGGTGTACCTATTGTATTTGCAATCAACAAGGTGGACAAGCCCAGCGCCGATCCCAACCGCATCAAGGAAGAACTTGCAAACATGAACCTCCTCGTAGAGGATTGGGGTGGAAAATACCAGTCTCAGGACATTTCTGCAAAGAAAGGTATGGGAGTATCAGAACTTATGGAGAAGGTGCTTCTCGAAGCAGAGCTTCTCGAACTCAAGGCCAACCCTGAGCGTAAGGCTGTAGGTTCGGTAATCGAGTCTACTCTTGACAAAGGTCGCGGATATGTAGCTACAGTGCTTGTACAGAACGGTACACTCAACGTAGGCGATATTGTGGTTGCAGGTACACAGTGGGGTAAGGTGAAAGCCATCTTCAACGAGCGTAACCAGCGCATCAAACAGGTACGCCCCGCAGAGCCCGCTCTTATCCTCGGACTCAACGGTGCACCCGCAGCTGGTGATACATTCAACATCGTGGAGAGCGAGCGCGAAGCACGTGAAATTACCGGCAAGCGCGAGCAGTTGCAGCGCGAGCAGGGACTCCGCACACAGAAGATGCTTACCCTCGACGAGGTGGGACGCCGCATAGCACTAGGAAACTTCCAGACACTGAACATTATCGTCAAGGGCGACGTGGACGGTTCAATCGAGGCACTCAGCGACTCACTTATCAAACTCTCTACAGAGTCAATACAGGTGAACGTAATCCACAAGGCTGTCGGACA
>JAFYLO010000061.1 GCA_017557045.1 Bacteroidaceae bacterium
AGAGGTTGGTTAACCTCCGCCTTCCTTTACTTCGGTTAAACATATTTTTCCTTCTTCACTTTGCAAATGTAGTAATTATATATTGTATAATTTTTCATTGTGCAAATCTAAGGTTGAAGGGGGACGAGAACTTTTTTCGCGAAAAAAGTTCGGAGGGGGTTCCAAACCTAACGGAATGCAATAAAACAAGCAACGAAGAAGAACCCCTCCGTCTTCAAAAACATATGTTTTTGAATCCACCTCCCCTTTAAGGGCAGAAACTTTTAAAGAATGTTTTTTAAAAATTTTTGAAAAAAGGAACTAAAAAAACTCTCCCTCTTGGATAAGAGGGAGTACCCGAAAGGGGGAGGGAGTTCGAACAAAATGTTTTAGAAAAACAAACTGAAAAAATTCAGAATCCTTACAGAATAAGGATATAAATTTGCACAAAAAGCAACAACTATGAAGATACTGATTATAGAAGATGACGACTCCTTGCGCGAGATTATAACCCGCGGCCTGCTCGACGAAGGCTACATAGTGGAAAGCGCCGCCAACTACTCCGACGCCAACGACAAGATAGCCGGATACAGCTACGACTACATCCTGCTCGACATAATGCTGCCCGACGGCAACGGACTGCGCCTGCTCGAACACATAAAATCGTTGAATAAACGCGACCACGTGATAATAATCTCAGCCCGCGACTCGCTCGACGACAAAGTAACCGGGCTCGACCTCGGTGCCGACGACTACCTTGCCAAGCCCTTTTACATGGCCGAACTGTCGGCACGCATAAAGAGCGTACTGCGCCGCAGCGCAAATGCCGACGGCAACAAGCTGAAAGCAGGAAACATCACCCTCGACCTCACAGGCCGAAGCGTAGATGTCGGCGGCAAGGAACTGACACTGCTGAAGAAAGAGTACGACATACTGCTCTACTTCCTGCAACGCCCCAACCACATAGTCGACAAGGCACTGCTTGCCGAAGCAGTCTGGGGCGACTACATCGACACAGTGGACAACTTCGACTTTGTCTACGCCCAAGTAAAGAACCTGCGCAAGAAACTCGACGCCGCAGAAGCAACCGTAACCATCAAAGCCGTCTACGGATTCGGATACAAACTGACTGAAAAATGAAACTCTTCCACCGCGTAATACTGACACTCGCCATAGGACTGCTGCCCGTAATGGCACTATGGTCGTTGCTCTTCTACTACGGAATGGTAGGCGAGATAAACGACGAGACCGACGACGCCCTCAGCGACTACGCCCAACTGATAATGCGCCGCGCACTTGTGGGAGCCCCCCTGCCACAGCCCGACAACGGCTCCAACAACAGCTACTCCATTGTCCCCGTCAGCGAAGAATACGTAAGGAACAACCCACAGATAACCTTCTACGACGAAATGGTCTACATACCCGAAAAGGAGGAGACAGAACCCGCCCGCGTACTAAAGACCATATACCGCGATGGCGAAGGACAGCACTACGAATTGCAGGTGGCAACCCCCACCTTCGAGCGCAAAGACCTGCTCGAAACCGTAGCCTATAACATACTCGGACTCTACACAGTGCTCATGCTCACAATACTGGCAGTCGTATCCATAGTCTACTACCTGAATATGCGCCCGCTCTACACCCTGCTCAAACGCCTCGACAAATACCGCCCCGGCACAAAAAGCACAAATTTCACCGACACAACCACAGTGGTGGAATTCCGCAAACTCAACGACGCAGTACAGAAAGCTATGGAACGTGCCGAATACTACTTCGACCGTCAGAACAGCTTCATAGGCAACGCCTCGCACGAACTGCAGACCCCGCTCGCCATACTCGGCACACGCCTCGAATGGCTCATGAACAGCGGCACACTCAGCGAAGAGCAGATGACCGAAATAATAAAGATGCAACGCTCCCTCTCGCGTCTTGTGCGTCTCAACCGTACACTGCTGCTGCTTTCAAAAATAGAGAATGGACAGTTCCCCGAAACAACCGAAGTGAACATTGCAGCCATCATACGCGAAAACATAGAGATATACTCCGAAATCTACGCCGACCGCGAAATCTCCTGCACCTTGCAAATGTCCGACGGATTCAAGGTAAGCATGAACGAATCGCTCGCCACCACCCTCATAAGCAACCTGCTGAAAAACAGCTTCGTGCACAACAGCAACGGAGGATGTGTAAAAGTATCTATCGACGGCAACACCCTCACAGTGGCAAACAGCGGCAATGAACCGCTTGACGCCTCACGCATCTTCGAGCGCTTCTACCACAAGGGCAACAGCGACAGCACCGGACTCGGCCTGCCACTCGTAAGCTCCATAGCCGAGAGATACGGCACAAAAGTGGAGTACTGCTTCGCCGACGGAATGCATTGCTTCTCAATAAAATTCATGCGATAGATAATCAAGCTGAGGTGAACACTTATATTTGTGTTCACCTCAGCTTGATTTATAATTATTAGTGTTTGGTATTTTTTTTACTCCCGTCCATCCGCATTTGCAATGCGGATGCTTTGAGTATCAGCATTTACAATGCGCTAATATAATCCAAGAACATACATAAACGAAGACTGAAGTACATAGATTCATAATAGGTTTTATTTTAAGCGCATCACAGATGCTTATACTCAATACTTCGCGTTGCAAACGCGAAGGGACGGGGGATTTCGAAAGATTCAATGTTTTGACAAGCAAGTGAATGCAGGTAAACTTCCATTCATAACGAGCAAAGCATTGTTTCTACAGAAGCTATCACTATTTTATTATGAATTTACCGAAAAAACAGTTATTTTTGCAACGTATAAGTATATTGGCAAGAACCGCTTCTATTCTTCGTATAATATTTTCAACAACAATACAATGAAAAAGATTCTACTTCTGGCATCATGCCTTGTGTCGGCGCTCTTTGCAACGGCACAGATCGAAGATTACACCCTGCCCGACGGCAAAGTAATCAAGGTAGACCGCAGCGTCTTCCCCGATTTCAAGTACGACGAAACGCCCAAGCCACAGCCTGCCGAGTATGTGGCACGCCGTAAGGCACGCGCAAAGCAAGGCAAAACAAAGCTGCCGCCCTATGTCTACAACGGCGAGAGCAAATACTTCCCCCCCATCTTCAATCAGGATGGAGGCTCTTGTGGCTCGGCACAGAGCATCGGATACATGTTCACCCATGAGATGTGCTGCTACCGCGACCTCGATGCCTCAATTCCCGAAAACCAATACCCCACACACTTCACATGGTTGCTCGCTTACCAGCCCGTCACAGCCGAAGGTTTAGTGCAAACCGTTGGTGTACCCAATGTACCCACATACGGCGGTCGCACCTACAGCCGACTCTTCGGCGCCCAGACACACGACGACCCCGACTACGGCTGGATGCAAGGCTACGACAAATGGTACAGCGCCATGTGGAACAAAGTAGCATACGACATAACCTTTGCCCCCACCAACACAGCCGAAGGTCAGCGCGAGCTCAAAGAGTGGCTATACATCCACAGTGGC
>JAFYLO010000062.1 GCA_017557045.1 Bacteroidaceae bacterium
CTCCCTCCCCCTATCGGGTACTCCCTCTTATCCAAGAGGGAGAGTTTTTTTGACTTATTCGTTTCATATTGCATTTATCTTCTCTGATACAGCGACTGCACAATATCCTTCTTCAGCGCTATCACTGTCGGTACAAGTGCCGACGCTACATTCAGCATCAATGTAAGCAACAATGTGCTCAGAAGCACTGTGGGATTCATCAGCATATCTGTATTTATATCCTTTGCCGTAGGCTCTGTAACAATATAAGGGTCGAAGAAGGTAATAATCCAACTGCTGCACGTATATACTACAACATAAGACATTATCAATCCCATGATTGCTCCTATGAATGTAAGCAGCAGATTCTCCCACAGCACTTGCATTATAATCTGTTTGTCAGTTGCACCGTAAGCCTTGCGCACACCAACCTCGGTCATGCGGCTGTTCATGCGCGAAGATATTGCACCGCTTAGGTTCAGCGCAGGAATAAAGAGAAATGCCAGCAGTATGTAAAGGTAACGGCTTATTGCATCGAAGAAATTACCATCTTCCCTATACATCAATCCGAGACGCCAATGCTCCCACACACTCACCTCACACTTTTCAGTTTCGGGGAGGTTCTGTGCCATACGGTTCACTATGTCTTCAATCTCCTTTTTCAGCGTATTGCGTTCGGCAGCAGTCGGCGCGGTCATATAAATGGTATGGACGCCGTCCATATAGCCCTCTTTGTACTTCTCGACAATGGAGCAGCCGATGGGCAAAAAGAGATCGCCATTAGTCTCGGTCATGAACAGCGGCGCATCCTCTATCACTCCCATTATCCTGTAGGGAGTGTTCTTCAGGCTGATGGTGCGTCCGACGATGGCAGTGTCGGCAAACAGTTTCATGGCATAGGAACGGCTGAGGACGACTACATTCTCGTGCTCCTCTTTTTCGGTGAATGCTCTTCCCGACAGGAATCTGTAGTTAAACACTTTCCAGAATCCGCTGTTGATGAATGCGGGTGTTTCGTACTTGCCGAAATATTTGCCATCGACATTTACCTCTGTGTGTGTATGTAAACTCCTTCTTAAGCAATAGGCGAGATTGTCGATATGCTTTGCATCGCCTTTTATCTGCTCTATCATGTTGAGCGATGCTGATGTATTGCCTGAGAAGTGGCCGCCATTCTCCTCCTTTTCGTGGTATATGTCTGAAATTACCACCATTCTGTCGCGGTTCTCTTCGGGGTAGATGTTGCCCAATTTAATGTAGAAGATGATGAAAAGCGTCATTGCAAGCGTGATGCTGACGGCTGTTCCGATTAAGTAGACGCCTGTGAAGAATTTGTGTTGCTTCATCATCGTCCATGCTTGACGTAGGTGTTGTTTTATCATATTTATATCAATTGTTTAATTCCTCCTCTTGAAGAGGAGGTGGATTCAAAAATCTTATTTTTGAAGACGGAGGAGTTCCAAATTCACCGGACATGTAACATAATGTGTCCGCATATTCGGGGAACTCCCTCCCCCTACGGGTACTCCCTCTTCAAGAGGGAGAGTTATTTTCTAAACTACTTTACTCATCCTTCAACGCATCGGCAGGGCTTTTCCTTACAGTTGCGAATGTCGGAATTATGGCACCTACGATACTTATTGCAGCGATAAACAGATAACTGATTACACTTACAATAAGGAAATGCGGAACAGGTCTGTTGCGCCATGCCGCCGTCGCGCTTATCGGTGTATTTATAATCTCAGCGGCAGGCTCGGCAAAACCGTTCACATACACTTTGTGCATCAACAACGGCAGAGCAAACATAAAGGCTACTGTTGTCAGCATCAATGCTTCGGTTGCAAACTGCCGCATAATGGCCGAACGTGTAGCACCCATACTCTGCATAATGCCAATCTCTTGACGGCGGGCAACGGCACGAACCCAGAAGGCACCTATTATGCCTAGCAAGGCGCAGAGCAGTGCAAACGATGAAAGTACAATATTCTGGCGGAAGACATTCGTTATTCCGTAAGCATGCTCAATATTCATCATATCCTGTTCGTAGGATGAAAAGTGTCTGCAATAGAAGTTGCCGAATGTCAGTTGTGGCATAATCTCCTCGCGGAACCTCTTCTCGAAAGAGGGTGCGTCTACACCATCCTTCAATCTGAAATATATGCTCGTGTTGCCAAGCATGTATCTGTCGAAGTAGTTCAACTTATAGACTATGACAACCCAGTTTCCCGGGTCGCGGTAGAAATGTTGCTGAACGTCGTCCAATACTCCCAACACTGTATACTCCTCCTTTGCCGCAGGTTCGTTGTAACTCCTCACAAGGAGAATGTTTTTTCCTATCGGCTCTTCCGAACCGAAAAGCTCAGTAGCGAGGCTTTTTGATATATATACACCTTTATCGCCGGCTATCTGCTTGGTAGTGTCAATATCCCTTTTGAAACTGTCCTTTATGCGCAGGACTTTAAAAATATCGTTGCTGCTCCCTATTTTTATATTATGGGAAACGGCGATTATAGTGTTGTTGCTCTCTGTCTGCTCCGACTCCTCTCTCATTACCGTCTTTAGCGTATTATTGGGGGTTGCTACCAATCCCGGCTCGTTGCCATCGCCCATGAAGTAGCTTTCTATTTCGGGAAGAGATTCCAACTGTTTCAGCATCTGCATATAGCTCTCTTTTATCCCATTGTTGCTGTCATATTCAGCCTTGTATTTTGGACTTTTATGGTGATATTCGCTAAAATAGAGGTTATACACATTTGTGCAGTCGTATCCCTTGTGTACGCTGTTACGGCTGACGAGGTTAAAAACCGGGTCGATGGCGAGCCAAACAAACAGGCTCACAATGAACAGTTCGAGGAAGAGCCACGCATTTTCGCGACGCTCGTTCCATATTTGATGTAGTAGTTTGGTTATCATGGTAGGCTATCTTTTTCTATACAACGACTCAATAATATTCTTTCTCAGTGCAAAAATCGTGGGGACAAGTGCCGAAGAGACATTCAGCAGCATTATCAGCAACAGCACCGTTGCAATGAGTGTGGGGTTGAAGAGCATCTCCGATGATATTGCATATTCTTCGATGCTCGTCCTTTTATCGAACAGCGTAATCACCCATCCGCTGTTTTTGCAGACCACAATGTACGAAAATATCAGTCCGACCGTTGCGCCAACGAGGGTAAGCAACAGATTCTCACAAAGCACCTGCGAGATTATCTGCCTGGTAGTGGCACCGTAGGACTTACGCACACCTATCTCTGAAAGGCGGCTGTTCATGCGCGAGGCTATCATTCCGCTCAGGTTCAGTGCGGGAATAAAGAGAAAGGCCAACAGTGCATAGAGGTATTTTTGTATGGCATCCAACCAGTTGCTGTCGCCTTGAACGTGCAGTATGGCTTGCCAGTATTTCCATAATCTGCATCTGTCGAATACAAAAAACTTGCTGTCGGAATTCTTATATATTCTTGTTACCAATCCCTCTACCTCTTTTTGCAAAAGTCCGGTCTTTGCCGAGGATTCGGCAAGCATGAAGATACGGCAGTATCCTCGCATCATCATGCGGCTATCTTTGTGAATGCGCGAATAGTGGATGGAGGTGAAAATATCCTCGCCGGTAAACGGCGTCCTATTGCCTGTACGTGGATTTTCTACCACACCTATTATATCGTAGCGCATGGAGTCTATATACACTTCGCGTCCGACAACATCGGTCGAGGCATATAGCTTTTCGGCAAGCGAGGCTGTGATGACAGCTACCGGGTTGTGCTCATCGGCCTCAGTGAATGGGCGGCCGTGCAGAAAATTGAAGTTGAACACACGCCAGAATCCGTTGTCGACGTATGCAGGTTCAATCTCTATTCCTTTTTTCCCGTCCTCGGGAAATGCGTAGTGACTATAGTTGCTTGCTTCTTCTTTTATGCACGCCTCCTTAATGTATTTGGACTCTTTTATCACCTTTTCGGCATCCTGGAATAATAACCCGAAACTGTATGAGTATTTTCTTGTCGTGTCGCTACTGTGCATATACACTCCATCGAGAATTACCATTCTGTCGCGGTTCTCTTCGGGGTAGAGCGGTCCCAATTTTATGTATAGGACGACGAAGATGGTCATCGCCATTGCTATGCTAATGGCGGTGCCGGTGATGTAGATGGAGGTGAAGAGCTTCTGTTGCTTCATCATCGTCCATGCTTGGCGTAGGTGTTGTTTTATCATAGTGGTGGTTTTATTTATATTTCTTTCTTACTCCTCGCGCAGTGCATCGGCAGGCTGTATGCGTGTGGCGCGCAGTACGGGTATAAGTGTGCTAAGTACGGTTACAAGCATCAAAGCTGCGTAGGTGATTGCCGTTACCAATGCAAAGTGTATGTAAAAGTTGTTCACTCTGTATTCGGGATTCGGAACAAAGCCTCTTGGCAAAGCACATACTGACGGCTCTGCAAAACCATTTATGTACACATAATGCAGAATGAACGGCAGGCCTGCGACGAATGCCAATGTAAGCAATATGATAGCCTCGGTAACATATTGCCGTACCACTCGGCTGCGTGATGCACCCATGCTGCACATTATTCCAATGTCGCTGCGGCGGTTGTCCATGCGTACCCAGAATGTTCCGGTGATGCAGAGGAATATGCAGAGTATGGCAAAGGCTCCGTATATAAACTTTTGTCGGACTGTGTTTGCTGCCATTGCGTATGTCTCGGTCTTTTTCCGATACTCGTCGAGTGTCTCTATTCTTATCTCTTTGATATTTTCAAAATCCTTTTTTTCGCAAAGCTCATTTACTCTCTTTTTGAAATTGTTGACGTTGCTTCCATCTTTCAGTTTGACTATTTTTTTGAGATAAACATCAAGCATTCCCAATCCCGGAAGCAGATTGATGACGGATGGTATCGGCTCCAAGTAGCTTACAGACTTGTAATCCTCGTAGACACCTATTATTTCCGTATCTTCTTTAGGCTTCCTTCCAATCACATCTGTTGTACCATAGAGTTGCATAGCAGCAGACTTTGAGATGAATATTTGCGAATCGTCTCCTTTGTAATTTTCAGGAACGGTGAGTATCTTGCCACTGTTGGCGTCCTTTATGCCCAATGTTGCGAACATATTTCTGTTGCCTAACCATCTATAGTGAAAAACATATACAATTGCATGTTTCCCCTTGTCTTCTTCGTTATGAAGGCGGTCGGTTA
>JAFYLO010000063.1 GCA_017557045.1 Bacteroidaceae bacterium
AATAAGCTATTTTGCTGATATTTAAAAACATAGCAAGTGCCGATTTAAAATTAATGTGTACAAAGATTAGCCCCTTTAAGGGCAGGAACTTTTTAGAATAGTTTTTTATCAATTGAAGGATGGGGTTGTACTTTTTAGGTATAATATCGCATAATCATCTAATAATTTACCGGACACTAATAACAAAAAGAAACCCTGCAAGGGTGATACTCTACAGCATAGTCCGTAAGGGCTATGTAATCAACCACAAACAAAAAAGAAACCCTGCAAGGGTGATACTCTACAGCATAGTCCGTAAGGGCTATGTAATCAACCACAAACAAAAAAAGAAACCCTGCAAGGGTGAAATTATACAAACAACATTGTTCATAATTTCAGCCTTACAGGGCCCAGTATTCTTTGGTACATTATCCGCAGACACGACGGCCTACGCTCTAATAAGCAACCTTGCCGGGTATCCACTACCCGAGAAAGGAAAGTTATCAGAAGTTATACTTAAGCAATGCACATATTCTGTGGTTGGTAACCGAACGCTCTTTGTCCACGCTGCCGTCGGCCTTCATTGTACCGTAACCTACGGTTGTAGGTTCATATTCGAGACCAATCTGCATAGCGTTGTGTGTGTAGAGCACACTGGGAGAGACTCTCCAGAAATTATCGATATTCTTGTAACCGCGCACATACATCATCTTGGAGCTTACAAAATCATCCTCACAACCGAGGTTCTTGCCGTAACCGCCAAAGAGACAGTAAGTGAGCGAACCCTTCTTCAACTGCTGTTTGTAGGTAACATCCAACCATGCTGTTACACTGCTGAGGCTGCCATACTCCACTTCACCATTATCCTTAACCTTTGTAACACCATAACCGCTGAGCATATTCAGGTGAGAGGCATTCTGAGCATAGGTTACACGACCTTTGATACCCCAATTACCATCTTTGTAAGAGAAGAAAGCAGTGGGAGTAAAGCTTGTCAGAAGCTCGTCGGAGAGCATCTTCTCGCCGTTGTTGTCTGTGTACTCTGTACGGGGCTTCAATGTAAGAATGTCTACACCTGCACCTGCCATAAAACCACCCTCCTTATACATTGCCTGGAAGTAAAGTTCGGGAACGAGCGCCTTGCGTGCAAAATCGAAAGAGGTTGTCGAAGATTCAAGGTCGTTAGCATTGGGGCCATAAGAGAGATACTGGAACTGATAGAGCGCAGTAGCAGTCAATGTAAAGTCGCCTGCTATGCGGTTGTAGCGCACTTGAGGTGTACGGCTGAAGGGGGTAAAGGGAGCACCCGTAGCAAGGCTGAACACATCGGGCATCATGTCGCCCATCATGGGGTGCCATGCCTGACCTACGAGCAGATTATCCTTCTCCCAATCCAACTTGGCATATGCCTGACGTATGCGCAACACTGTATTGCTTGTGCCGAAGCCCGCGAAATCCGATTCTATTTTTGCCGAAGTCTTTGCTCCGAGAAAATCGGGGCCGGTGATGTTAAGTCCCAAACGTGTGGTGATGCTCAGCAACAGAATGTCGGCCTTAGCATTAAGGTCGTCGCCGTAGCCGTTGAGAGCCTCATCTTTGGGAATCATATTGAACTGATCGCTGTTGCTGCTGAGATTGTCGCGTGAATCGAAGCAAGCGTAGTTGCGCACAAAGCCGTAAGGCTTGAAGGTTATCTTCTTCTCCTGCGCGAATCCGCAGAGCGCAAGGCACAATGCGGCAATTGTCAGAATAGACTTTTTCATTGTCGTTATCTTTTTATTTATTGTTTATGCAAAATATCCTATGCCGCCGAGGAAGAAGAGCAGCGTATATCCGAGAACGAGCGATACTACACCCATTATAATTCCGGCACGCGCCATCTGCGACGAAGTAACAAGTCCTGTAGAATAGGCTATGGCATTGGGAGGGGTACTTACAGGCAGAGCCATTGCAAACGATGCCGAAAGGGCTATACCGATGAGCAGTGTACCGATGCCGCCTGTCTCGTCGAGCAAGGGACCCATACCCTTACCGACAGCAGCGAGAATGGGCACCATAAGCGCCGTTGCCGCCGAGTTTGAGATGAACGTAGAAAGCGTCCAGCAGAGAAGTCCGCTACCAATGATTACAGCTATCACAGGCCACTCGTTGAAGGGGATTGCCTCCACAAGAGTCTTTGCAAGGCCGGTCTTGTCCATACCCACGCCGAGGGCGAATCCTCCGGCTACCATCCACAACACGCTCCACTCTATCTCCTTGATGTCGTCGGTGGTAAAGATACCTGCCGCGCAGAACACTCCTACCGGAATAAGTGCAACTACGTATGCATTCATTCCCACAAGCTTTTCGAGCATCCACAGAGCAATTGTTATTGCGAATGTTATATATATAAGGTTGGTGCGCCAGTTGTTGCGTGCACCACCCTTGATTTCGAGTTTAATCTCTTTTGCCTTGAAGGGATACATAGTCTTCAGTACAAACCATGCAATCACAATGATAGCAACCATCAAAGGGAACATCACCATGAACCATTGACCGAATGTTATTCCCAAGTTCAATCCCTCGACATCGTTAAGATAGCCGAGCGCAATGCCGTTGGGAGGTGTGCCGATAGGGGTTGCAATACCGCCGATATTGGCACCGATGGGGATTGCAAGCGCAAGTGAGATTCGTCCGCCACCGTCGGGGGGAAGCATCTTGAGCACAGGGGTAAGGAAAGCAAGCATCATTGCTGCGGTCGCTGTGTTGCTCACGAACATTGAGAAGAATGCAGTTACCATAAGAAAGCCCAGCAACACAGTGCTCGGACGTGTGCCGAAAGGCTTCAGCAACGCACGCGCGAGTGTTACATCGACGCCGTACTTGGATGCAACTATGGCAAGCACAAAACCGCCGAGGAAGAGCATCACCGTCTGGTCGGCAAATGTGTACATTATCGACTTGTAGCTGACAAGTTCCTCCTTTGGTATGTAATTTACAAGAGGAGTAATTCCACTGTTCGACACCGTCAGCAGCATCACCACTATAATCAGCACCGACGTTACCCACGCGGGCACCGTCTCTGTTATCCACATGAGGGCTGCAAACACAAAGATTGCAATCACACGATGCTGCAATGTGGTGAGCCCCTCTATTCCGAACACACTTGTGGGCATCCACCAGATGAGTAGCGAGATAAGCACCACGATAATAGTTTTGATTACATCTCTTCTTCTGAGAAATGCAAGGATTCTTTTTATTGTCATATTTAGGTTTGTATTTCTTCCTTTTTTACAGGCTTTGCCTTATGGTTGCGAAGTTAACTTATAATCTGCAAACAAACTAAGAAAACGCATTTTTATTTAGAAGCTGTTTGAATTTTATTTCGGGAAAGGGGTGTCAGAAGCGCGTCGCACACACCTACTGTTCACACCTACCCCATAAAAACACGAGGTTGCACCGCTAAGAAGTCGGTGCAACCTCATATAATAACTTTTGTCTATATTAGAAAAGATAAGCAGCAGAAATCTGCCATGTATTAGTCTTTGAATCGATAACATCGCCAAGTGCGCCTGTTACACCTGAAAACTCAGACAATTCGCTGGTCTTGCCAAGCGCAATGTTGTAGTTCACGTGCAACTGAATTTTGCTCAACACAATGGCACCTAAGCCCAAGTTGAGGCTTACGTTGCTCTTTTTGAACTGGTATTTGGTCTTTATATTGTCTATTTCGAATTCCTCTTTTGTAGAACCGAAGGCAAAGCCGAACTGAGGACCTACTGCAACGAAAGGCACTGCTATCTTGCTGACCAAAGGCAATGCAAAGTCGTAGCGCAGATATACAGGAACCTCGATACTGTTCTTATCAATCTCCTCGCCGGCAATCTTAGAGCCTGCACGTGAATAGAGCACATCGGCTTCGAGACCCAAGCCAAGCACAGGGATTGTAAATTTAGCCATCGGACCTACAAAGAAGCCGGTCATTCCGTCTGCATCCAGGCTCTTAAGGTCGCTGGGTGTCTCTGTTAGGTTGGTACCCGCCTTAACACCGAATCGGAACTGCGCCTGCGAAGGAATCGCAAAAAGCATACTTATCACAAAAAGTATTCCTAAAAATCTTTTCATAGTGTATCTTATTTAATGGATTAATTTTTCACAAAAATATCCTTTTTCCATAAAACTAACAACTTTTAAGATAAAAAGTTCTATCCATCAATCGAAGAAGCCGTCCAAACAGGCATTATGATAGCACACACTCAATGAAACATAGGAGATATTGGCACCGAAAATTGCAAATTCAGAGAAACAAACAATTATTTTCAGAAAAAAATGGCATTTACACTTGTATATCCAAAAAAATAGCACTACCTTTGCACCGCAATTGAGCCGAAAGGCTATCTATATATATGGTGCCTTGACCGAGAGGCTAGGTAGCGGTCTGCAAAACCGTCCACGGCAGTTCGAATCTGCCAGGCACCTCCGAAGCAGTTACTCAAAAGGTAGCTGTTTTTTTATTTTATACTAAATGATTATGCGATATTATACCTAAAAGAATAGTTTTAACTCTTTAAATCATTGAATTTTAATCAATAAAACTCTCCCTCTTGGATAAGAGGGAGTACCCGAAGGGGGAGGGAGTTCGAATGAAGACACAAGCAAAAACTTTCAAACTCCTCCGTCTTCAATCGCTAATTGCGCTTGAATAGACCTCGCAAGCTCGGTACTCCTTTGATATTATCGAAACTATGCTTCGCTCGTTGTAAATGTAAGTAAACTTCCATTCACTCGCTTGCTATAGTTTTAGGGAGCTAAAGCTCCCGTCGTCGCAAAACTCGTGCCAGCGAGTACAATGCGAACTTGCTTGCAATTGTAAACGAGCGCAGCCGAGCTTCGCATAAAGCAAACATTGCTTATTACGCAATGCCCCCTTTAAGGGCAGGATTTTTTCAATAATCGGGTAGGAGGTAAACGCTAATAGAAGTGTTTATCTCCTACTTCACGTTTACCGACCTCCCACACCACCGTACGTGCCGTTCGGCATACGGCGGT
>JAFYLO010000064.1 GCA_017557045.1 Bacteroidaceae bacterium
GCAATAAACCGTACTACGCGAGGAAAACCCCTCCGTCTTCAAAAACTATCGTTTTTGAATCCACCTCCCCTTTAAGGGCAGGAGCTTTATTCAATAAGCTATTCTGTTGATATTTAGAAATATAGCAAATATCAATTAAAAATAAATGTATCCAAAGATTAGCTCTTGAAGAGGGAGTGCCCGCAGGGCGAGGGAGTTCCAATCATTGACTTAAATTTGTCTTAATAAAGAATTGGGGCTTGTAGTTACTTAAATATTGAATCTTAAACGACTTAAATACGTTTGCCAGACACTAATATTTCGTATTATATACCCAATTCATAGGCAAGTTTTGGACCGCCATCAAATTCAACTAATCCACAGTATTCAAAACCTTCCCGTTCGAGGATATGTTGCATAACTTTGTTTTCGGACTGCGTATCTACACGAATAGCTTTAGTACCATTTTCAATACAATAGTGTTTAATCAATGCAAAAGCCTTACGTGATAACCCTTTTCCTCTATAATGCTGAGAGAATGCCATTCGATGCACCACAGCGTACGGTTCTTCAGTTTTCCATGCACCTCTGATTATATTATATGCAGGCTCGTTACCGATAGCAACACAGCAATACCCCACAATATCATTACCATCCGTAAAGACATAGCCTATTCCATCTTCTATATCTTTATAAATAGTAGACAATGTAGGATACTCCGGATGCCACTGCACAAATCCCATCAATGAATGATATACTCTTGCATCTTCAATACATTGATAAGCAGCTAAAGCATCATCCAAGCACGCTTTTCGTAAAATTATATTCTGCATATAATCACTCTCCCCTCTCCACACGCTTCGCCTCATTCCACAACTCGTCCATTTCACCGAGTGTCATATCCCTGAGCGCTCTGCCCTGCTCCTTAGCCCGCTGCTCGACAAACGAAAAACGGCTGTAGAACTTCTTGTTAGTCAATTCGAGAGCATTATCCGGATTTATACCATACAGACGTGCAGCATTCACAAGACTGAAGACAAAATCGCCGAACTCCGCCTCAGAAGCAGCCTTGTCGCCACGCTCAATCTCCACACGCAGCTCCTGCAACTCCTCGGAAACCTTATCCCACACATCCTCCTTCTTCTCCCAATCGAAGCCCACATTTGCAGCCTTCTCCTGCATACGGTAAGCCTTGATGAGCGAAGGCAGCGACACCGGCACGCCACTGAGCAGGCTCTTATTGCCATCCTTCTCTTTCAGTTTCAACTGTTCCCAATTCTTGCACACCTCGCCCGCAGTTTCAGCCTGCGTCGAACCGAACACATGAGGATGACGGTAAATAAGTTTTTCGCAAAGACGGTCGAAAACATCCTTCATATCAAACTGCCCCTTTTCCGAAGCAATCTTGGCATAAAATGCCACATGAAGGGCAACATCTCCCAACTCCTTGCAAACATCCTGAGTATTGTCGTTAATCAACGCATCGGAAAGCTCATAAACCTCCTCGATGGTATTGGGACGAAGACTCTCGTTAGTCTGTTTCCTGTCCCACGGACACTTCTCGCGTAGTTCGTCGAGAACATCCAAAAAACGGCCAAAAGCCGCCAAAATATCACTTCTGCTATGCATAATACTTAAATTTTCGTGTGCAAATGTAATTAATTTAATAATATAGATTAACTTTGCAGTTAATTTTTAATTGAAAAATCAGAAATACAAATATAAAGAACATAGGTATGAGTTTAGCAAGCAAATACAATCCCGCAGAAGTAGAAGAAAAATGGTACGAATATTGGATGAAGCACAATCTGTTTCATTCCGAGCCCGATGAGAGAGAACCCTACACTATTGTGATACCTCCCCCCAACGTAACCGGAGTACTTCACATGGGACACATGCTCAACAACACCATACAGGACATACTCATCCGCCACGACCGCATGATGGGAAAGAATGCCTGCTGGGTACCCGGTACCGACCACGCTTCCATCGCCACAGAAGCCAAAGTTGTAGAAAAACTCGCCAAGCAAGGCATCAAGAAGAGCGACCTCACACGCGAAGAGTTCCTCAAACACGCATGGGCATGGACAGAAGAGCACGGCGGCATCATCCTCAAGCAGTTGCGCAAACTCGGCGCATCATGCGATTGGGATCGCACATCATTCACCATGGACGAGACACGCAGCGAGAGCGTAATAAAAGTATTCTGCGACCTTTACAATAAAGGACTCATATACCGCGGTCTGCGCATGGTAAACTGGGACCCCAAAGCACAGACAGCACTCAGCGACCAAGAGGTAAACCACGAAGAGGAGAAGAGCAAGCTCTACTACCTCAGATATTATGTTGACGAAGCCCCCGGCAGCACCGACGGCGAAGAGAGCAATGCAGTAACACTAAGCCCCGAAGCACCCTTCGACCCCACTGTAAAGCACCAGATACTCCACCGCGATGCCAACGGTCGTCGCTATGCAGTTGTAGCTACCACCCGTCCCGAAACAATCATGGGCGACACAGCTATGTGTATCAATCCCAAAGACCCCAAGAACAGCTGGCTCAAGGGCAAACAGGTAATCGTACCCCTTGTAGGCCGCTCGATACCCGTAATCGAGGACCGCTACGTAGAGATAGAGTTCGGAACCGGTTGCCTGAAGGTAACCCCCGCCCACGACACCAACGACTACATGCTGGGCAAGAAGCACAACCTTGAAACAATAGACATCTTCAACCCCGACGCAACCATCAGCGAAGCAGCCGGAATGTACGTGGGAATGGACAGAATGGCAGTTCGCAAACAGATTGTAAAGGACCTCGCAGCGGCAGAGCTCCTCGAAAAGGTTGAAGACTACATCAACAAAGTGGGATACAGCGAGCGCAACGCCGACACAGCCGTAGAGCCCCGTCTCTGTATGCAGTGGTTCCTCAGCATGCAGCACTTCGCCGACATTGCTCTCCCCCCCGTAATGGAGGATCAGTTGAAATTCTACCCCGCAAAATACAAGACCACATACAAAAACTGGCTTGAAAACATACAGGACTGGTGCATCAGTCGCCAGTTGTGGTGGGGACACCGCATCCCTGCCTACTTCCTCCCCACAGCAGAGGGACAGGAGGAGAAGTTCGTGGTAGCAGAAAACATAGAACAGGCCCTCGAACTTGCCCGCAAGATTGAAGGCTTCGAAAACATCACAGCCGACCAGCTTACACAGGACGAAGGTGCCCTCGACACATGGTTCAGCTCATGGTTGTGGCCCATCTCACTCTTCGACGGTATACGCAACCCCGACAACAAGGAGATAAATTACTACTACCCCACAGCCGACCTTGTAACAGGTCCGGACATCATCTTCTTCTGGGTAGCCCGTATGATAATGGCGGGCTATGAGTACAAGGGAGATATGCCTTTCCGCAACGTGTACTTCACAGGAATCGTGCGCGACAAACTCGGTCGCAAGATGAGCAAATCACTCGGCAACAGCCCCGACCCACTCGAACTCATCGCACAATACGGCGCCGACGGCGTACGCATGGGCATCATGCTCTCAGCCCCCGCTGGCAACGACATCCTCTTCGATGAATCACTCTGCGAGCAGGGCCGTAACTTCTGTAACAAGATATGGAACGCATTCCGCCTTGTAAAAGGATGGAATGTTAGCACAGATGTTGCACAACCCGAAAGTTCGTCGATTGCCATCGAATGGTTCAAGGCCACACTCGCACAGAAGACAGCAGAGATTGAAGACCTCTTAGGCAAATACCGCATAAGCGAAGCCCTCATGAGCGTCTACACACTCTTCTGGGACGAATTCTCGGCATGGTACCTCGAAATGATAAAACCCGCATACGGTTCGCCCATCGATGCAGCTACCTACGAAGCTACACTCGGTTTCTTCAACGACCTGTTGCGTCTGCTGCACCCCTTCATGCCCTTCATCACCGAAGAGCTTTGGCAGTCACTTTACGACCGCAAGGATGGCGAAAGCCTTATGACACAGAACATCAGCGACCTTCTCCGCCCCTGCGACGAACAGCTGATAAATAAAGTAAGTGCAACAAAAGAGGTTGTAACAAACATCCGCGCCATACGAACACAGAAGAACATCTCTCCCCGCACCCCCCTCACACTGCAAATTGTGGGCGACGCACCCGTAAAGGGCATGGAGAGCATACTCGCAAAAATGGCAGAACTGACATCAATCGACTACGTGGCAACAGCCGACAGCACAGCAGCATCCTTCCGTGTAGGCACTACAGAGTACGCAGTACCCTTGGGCAATCTTATAGACAAGGAGGCTGAAATTGCCAAATTGCAGGAAGAACTTACCTATCTCGAAGGCTTCCTCAAAAAGGTAGAAGCCAAGTTGAGCAACCCCAGCTTCGTAGGCAAGGCACCCGAAAAAATTATCGAGGCCGAAAAGAAGAAACAGTCCGACGCCAACGAAAAGATAGCAATGCTCAAAGAGAACATAAAGAAATTGTCGAACTAAACATTTGGAACAAATGGCATTAGACAAGCAAAAAATAACATTCATCGCAGTATCGGCAGCACTGCTCATCGCCGCAATCATCCTCGGCGTGATGCTCATGGACAGCCGCAAGCAGAACGTAGAGATGCAGGAACTCTTCGCACTCGAAAAGGAAGAGCTCGAAAACGAATATTCGAGCTTTGCCACACAGTACGACGAACTTCAGATACGCATCACCAACGACTCTTTGCAGGACAAGCTCGAACAGGAGAAGCTGAAAACCCAGCAACTGCTCGAAGAGCTACGACAGACAAAAGCCACCGATGCAGCCGAAATCACACGCCTCAAAAAAGAGCTCAAAACCGTACGCGCCGTACTCAAGAGCTACGTAGTGCAGATAGACTCGCTCAACAGACTCAACGAAGAGCTCCAGAAAGAGAACAAACGAGTAAAAGCCCGCTACAGCGAAGCATCGCGCAAGATAGACAAGATTGAAGAGGAAAAAGAGAACCTCACCAAGAAGGTCTCACTTGCATCACAGCTCGACGCGATAGGCATCAGTTTCACCCCGCTGAAGAAGAACGGCAAGGAAGCAAAGAAGATAAAGGATGCCAAGAAGATAGCCATAGGCTTCACAATAGCCAAGAACATCACCACAGAGACAGGCGAAAAGACAATCTACGTGCGCATCCTCAAGCCCGACGAAGATGTACTTGCAAAGAATGCCGGCGACCTCTTCACCTACGAGAACAAAGAACTCAAATATTCGATAAAGAAATACATCGAATACAACGGCGAAGAGCAACAGGTAAATGTCTATTGGGACATTGAGGAATTCCTGCAGGCAGGTACCTACAAAGTACAGATCTTTGCCGATGGCAACATGATAGGCTCAGGCAGTTTTAATATAAAGAAATAGAGACTATGAAACGAATACTTGTAACAGGAGG
The DNA here is from genome assembly GCA_017557045.1 of Bacteroidaceae bacterium. Taxonomy (GTDB): domain Bacteria; phylum Bacteroidota; class Bacteroidia; order Bacteroidales; family Bacteroidaceae; genus HGM04593. The sequence continues at coordinate 5,396 of JAFYLO010000064.1, forward strand.
AGCAGGCTTCATCGGTTCGCATCTGTGCGAGCGTCTTCTGAATGAAGGCAACGATGTGATATGCCTCGACAACTACTTTACAGGCAGTAAAGACAACATACGCCACCTCATAGGCAATGACCACTTCGAACTTGTGCGCCACGACATCACAAAGCCCTATACAGCCGAAGTGGACGAGATATACAACCTCGCCTGCCCTGCATCGCCCGTACACTACCAGTACGATGCGGTGAAGACCATACAGACCTGTGTGATAGGCTCAATGAACATGCTCGGACTCGCCAAACAGGTGCGCGCAAAGATACTGCAGGCCTCCACAAGCGAAGTATACGGCGACCCCACCATCCACCCTCAGGTCGAAAGCTATTGGGGTAATGTCAACCCCATAGGCATCCGCTCGTGCTACGACGAGGGTAAACGCTGTGCCGAGACACTCTTCATGGACTACCACAGGCAGAACAATCTGCGCATAAAGATTGTGCGCATCTTCAACACCTATGGTCCGCGAATGAGCATGAACGACGGTCGCGTAGTATCCAACTTCATAGTGCAGGCACTGCGCGGTGAGGACATAACCATCTACGGCGACGGCAAGCAGACACGCAGTTTCCAATATGTCGACGACCTTGTCGAAGGCATGATAAGAATGATGAACACCGACGACAGTTTCACAGGCCCCGTCAACATCGGCAATCCCGGAGAATTCACCATGCTCGAACTTGCCGAAAAGGTAATAGAACTCACAGGCTCCAAGTCGAAGATAATATTCCAGCCTCTGCCTCAGGACGACCCCCGTCAGCGTAAGCCCGACATCACCGTCGCACGTCGCGAACTCGGCGGATGGCAGCCCGAAATACAATTGGCCGAAGGCTTACAACGCACAATAGATTATTTCAAGAAAATAGTATAAACGAAAAACATATATAACAATGAATATACTCGAACTAAGCGAACAGGAAATTTTCCGCCGCGAATCACTCAACGAACTGCGCAACATGGGCATCGAACCCTACCCCGCAGCCGAATATCCCACAAATGCCTTCTCTACAGACATCCTTGCAGAGTTCAAGGACGAGGACGAGCCCCGCGAAGTGTGCATTGCCGGCCGCATGATGAGCCGCCGCGTAATGGGTAAGGCATCATTCATCGAACTCCAGGACTCAAAAGGCCGCGTGCAGGTATATATTACACGCGACGACATCTGCCCGGGTGAAAACAAGGACGGATACAACGTAGTGTTCAAGCGTCTGCTCGACATCGGTGACTTTGTAGGAATCAAAGGTTTCGTATTCCGCACACAGACAGGCGAAATTACCGTACACGCTAAGGAACTCACAGTGCTTTCCAAGAGCATACGCCCCCTGCCCATCGTCAAGTACAAGGACGGCGTAGCATACGACAAGTTCGAGGACCCCGAATTGCGCTACCGCCAGCGTTATGTAGACCTCGTTGTAAACGAAGATGTAAAGGAGATATTCATCAAGCGCAACAAGATATACAACTCAATGCGCGAGTTCTTCAATTCTAAAGGTTACATGGAGGTAGAGACCCCCGTATTGCAGTCAATCCCCGGCGGAGCAGCGGCACGCCCCTTCATCACACACCACAATGCGCTCGACATACCTTTCTATCTGCGTATTGCCAACGAGCTCTATCTGAAAAGACTCATCGTCGGTGGTTTCGAAGGTGTATATGAGTTCTCAAAGAACTTCCGCAACGAGGGTATGGACCGCACACACAACCCCGAATTCACCTGTATGGAGATATACGTAGCCTACAAGGACTACAACTGGATGATGAACTTCACCGAGCAGATGCTCGAAAAGATAGCCCTCGACGTGAACGGAACCACCGATGTAAAGGTAGGCGACAACGTAATCAGCTTCAAGGCTCCTTTCCGCCGCGTGCCCATGCTCGAAGCCATCAAGGAGTTCACAGGCTACGACCTCAACGGCAAGAGCGAAGAGGAAATTTTTGCTATCTGCAAGGAGCTTAAGATGGAGGTTGACGAGACAATGGGTAAAGGCAAGCTCATCGACGAGATATTCGGCGAGTTCTGCGAGGGCAACTACATACAGCCCACCTTCATCACCGATTACCCCATCGAAATGTCCCCCTTGTGCAAGCGCCACCGCGAGAACCCCGAACTCACAGAGCGTTTCGAGCTTATGGTCAACGGCAAGGAGCTCTGCAACGCATACAGTGAGCTCAACGACCCCATCGACCAGGCCGAGCGCTTCCAGGAGCAGTTGCGTCTGAGCGAAAAGGGTGACGACGAAGCAATGTTCATCGACCAGGATTTTGTACGCGCACTGGAGTATGGAATGCCCCCCACATCAGGTATGGGTATAGGTATGGACCGTCTCGCCATGCTCATGACAGGACAGTTGGCCATCCAGGAGGTGCTCTTCTTCCCGCAGATGCGACCCGAAAAGAAAATACCCAAAGACCCTGCATCGGCATTCACAGCAATAGGCATCCCCGAAGAGTGGGTACCCGTACTGCAAAAAGCCGGCTACAACCTCGTCAGCGACCTCAAGGACGGCAACGCCCAGAAGATACAGCAGGAGATTGGCGGCATAAACAAGAAATACAAACTCGGCTACACCACCCCCTCTGTGAACGATGTAACAGAGTGGATTGAAAAACTTGCATAAGCAAAATAGCCGTTCAATATATAACCCAAAAACATCTACTATGGAACTAACCAATGCAACCGTTGCGATAATGGGAGGTGGCAGCTGGGCAACAGCCATAGCCAAGATACTCCTCTGCAACGTAGAGAAGATAAACTGGTACATACGCCGCGACGACCGCATAGAGGACTTCAAGCGCTTGGGACACAACCCTGCCTACTTGTCATCGGTACGTTTCGATACCAACCGCATAAACTTTTCGTCGGACATCAACAAGGTTGCACGCGAATCGGACATATTGGTATTCGTAACACCCTCGCCCTACATCAAGAGCCACCTGAAAAAGCTCAAGGAGGATATACGCGACAAGTTCATCGTAAATGCAATCAAGGGTATTGTACCCGACGAGAACCTTATAATCTCGGAATATTTCCATCGTGTTTATAAGGTGCCCTACGACAATCTGTCGGTGATGGCAGGCCCCTGTCATGCCGAAGAGGTTGCATTGGAGCGTCTCTCGTATCTGACAGTAGGTTGCAGCAACATTGAACACGCAACACAGTTTGCAGCAAAACTCGCCAACAACTTCATCAAAACCTCGGTGAGCGAAGATGTCGTAGGCATAGAATTCGGCTCGGTGCTGAAGAATATTTACGCCATTGCAGCCGGAATATGCAACGGACTGAAATATGGCGACAACTTCCAGGCAGTACTTATGTCGAACGCCGTAATAGAAATGAACCGCTTCATAAACGTGGTACACCCCATCAGCCGCACCATCAACGACTCGGTATATCTGGGCGACCTGCTTGTAACAGGCTACTCCAACTTCAGCCGCAACCGCATCTTCGGAACAATGATAGGCAAAGGCTATTCGGTGAAGAGCGCACAGATAGAGATGGAGATGATAGCCGAGGGATACTACGGCGCAAAGTGCATAAAGGAAATCAACAAGCACTACCGCATAAACACCCCCATCATCGACGCTGTTTACAACATACTCTACGAGGGCATTTCACCTGTAATAGAGATTAAACTGCTCACAGACTCATTCAAATAAGAAAAACATTTATTCCATAAAAGAAAATGAAAAATATTGCATTAAACATCGACAAAGTAAAAGGTTTCGTATCAGAGGAGACAATCCTTGCATATGAAAGCAAAGTAGCAGCAGCACAGAAAGCATTGGAAGAGGGCACAGCCCCCGGCAACGACTTCCTCGGCTGGTTGCACCTTCCCTCATCAATAACAAAAGAGTTCATCGGCGAAATCAACGCAACAGCACAGGTAATGCGTGAGAACTGCGAAGTAGTTGTAGTAGCAGGTATCGGCGGCAGCTACCTCGGCGCACGCGCCATCATCGAGGCACTCAGCAACAACTTCGCAGCCTTCATCGGCGACAAGAAGAACCCCACAGTAATCTTCGCAGGACACAACATCAGCGAGGACTACCTCAGCGAGCTCACAGACTTCCTCAAGGACAAGAAATTCGGTGTAATCAACATCTCTAAATCGGGTACAACAACCGAGACAGCGCTTGCATTCCGTCTTTTGAAGAAGCAGTGCGAGGACCAGCGTGGCAAAGAGATGGCAAGCAAGGTAATCGTAGCCATCACCGACGCAGTCAAAGGTGCAGCACGCATCACAGCAAACAAGGAGGGATACAAGAGCTTCATCATCCCCGACAACGTAGGCGGTCGCTTCTCTGTACTCACTCCCGTAGGTCTCCTTCCCATTGCCATCGCAGGCTTCGACATCGAAGCACTCGTAGGCGGTGCACAGGACATGGAGAAGGCAACAGCCCCCACAGTTCCCTTCACAGAGAACATCGCAGCAATGTACGCTGCTACACGTAATGCCCTCTACGCAGCAGGCAAGAAGATTGAGATTCTTGTAAACTACCAGCCCAAGCTCCACTTCACATCAGAGTGGTGGAAACAGCTCTACGGCGAGTCAGAGGGTAAAGAGAACAAGGGTATCTTCCCCGCATCGGTAGACTTCACAACCGACCTCCACTCAATGGGTCAGTGGATTCAGGAGGGCGAGCGCACCATCTTCGAGACAGTGCTCTCAATCGAGGAGCCCAACAGCTCACTCACAGTACCCTCTGACGAGGAGAACCTCGACGGTCTCAACGTCCTCGCAGGCAAACACGTTGACGAGGTAAACAAGATGGCAGAGCTCGGCACACAGCTTGCACACGTTGACGGCGGTGTACCCAACATCCGCATCTCAATACCCAAGCTCAACGAGTACTACCTCGGACAGCTCATCTATTTCTTCGAAATCGGTTGCGGCATCAGCGGTTACGTTCTTGGCGTAAACCCCTTCAACCAGCCCGGTGTAGAGGCTTACAAGAAGAACATGTTCGCACTGCTCGACAAACCCGGCTACGAGGAGGAGAGCAAGGCTATCCGCGCAAGACTCTAAGAAGCTGTTCTAAAAGCATATTTTTATGTCTGGATACAGAGATAAAGTATACAGTTATCTGCAACTGCAAGGCACACCCGCCTTGCAGTTGCGTGCTGTATTGTTCGACATGGACGGAGTGCTGTTCGACTCCATGCCCTACCATGCCAGCGCATGGTCACAGGTGATGCAGGAGGCAGGATACAACTTCACC
>JAFYLO010000065.1 GCA_017557045.1 Bacteroidaceae bacterium
CCAAGTTCGCCTGCAATGCCGCTGACGCGGTTGAGCGATGCATCGGTAACAAAGAAGGGTTCCACGAACATGGGGATGCTCGAAAGCACGGAGGGCATTCCGTCGATGCTCTTGCGGCCGTTGCCGTAGGAGTATGCGTATGTGCGGCTTACGCTGATGAGCGAATCGAGGAAAGGGGTAAGCGTGGGTGTGGTGCGGGCAGGGTTGTATGCGCCTATGTAATCCTTACCGAAGCTTTCGAGAATGAATATCACCACATTCTTCTTCATTGGCCCGGCCTCGGGCGACGGGGTGTGCAGAGGAGTGTAGATAGCGGCAAGTTCATCGGCGGGGAAGAAATTCTTTTCCTTGAACGGACTCTTGCCTATTGTCCTTATCATGGAGAAGGGGGTGTTGAGCACTATTGCAGCCTCGGAGGGGCTGCTTACATATTGGTTGGCGTTGCTGATGGTTATTGGGCGCACAGCACTGCCTATGCCTCCGCGTATGCCGAAAATGGCCAACGGAGCCACTATCAGCAGCATAGCTACACGGGTGATGTAGTATTTACTTATATTCTTGCCATCAAAAGGGGCAGCCTCGCGGTAGAGTTTGCAGAGAAGATATATGAGGGCTATCGCCCCGAATGTCAGGTACCAGTGGTTGAGCAGTTCTATCCCCACGACTTTTGCTATATTGCCCTCGTTGGAAAATTCACTGAATACCGACCATGTGCTTCTGCGACCGGTGAAAGGCACATAGACTGCGTCGGCAAAATTGGTAACAATGCCTATTGTCGCAGCCGCCACGTAGAAGAACTTTGCCAATCCGCGCGCAATGCGCCCCTCCTTATAATGGAGCGGCAGGAGCAGCGTCAATATATACGGCAGGCTCAGATAGCATATTGCCGAGGTGTCGAAGAGCAGCGAACCGCACAGAAGCTCGCCAAAAGAGTTGCTTGCAATGCCGTCGGCATACAGTCCGCTGTTGACGGCCACAAACACCACTCTGCAAAGCATGAAGAGTATGTACAAAAGTGCAATATTGCATGCAAATGCCGCAGGTAGCGGCAATGTTTTTTTTACGTTTATGCCCATAAAGAATAATTTTTCGGCAACAAGAAGAGAAATAATCCCATTGCTACTGCAAATTTATAACTTTACACAGTATATATAAACTTTTATTTGTTATTTTTGCGAGTAAGAAGTAAAAACAATATACTATACCCATGAACAACGAAGAAAAGAACAACATGAAACGACGCGAATTTCTCAAGCGTCTGGGCGGCGGTGCCATTGCAGCATCATCGGTTGCCGCCATCGGCTGTTCCGGCGATAAAGGTAAAAAGAGATATGTGGCAGAGGGCATCGGCGGAGATGTTCCCACCGATGCAATGACATACAGAGTGAACCACAACAGCGGCGACAAGGTGTCGATTTTGGGCTACGGAATGATGCGTCTGCCCATGAAACGCGACGAGCAGGACAAAGAGATTATTGACCAGGAGCGCGTAAACGAACTTGTCGACTATGCACTCGCCCACGGTGTAAACTACTTCGACACTGCCCCGGTCTACTGCAAGGGAGCATCGGAGAAGGCCACCGGCATCGCCCTGAGCCGCCACCCGCGCAACAGTTACTTCATAGCTACCAAACTCTCCAATATGCGCGGCGACAACAGCATAGAATTCGGTAAGGAGATGTTTGCAAATTCGCTGCGCGAACTTCAGACTGATTATCTCGACTATCTGCTGCTGCACAACCTCGGCAACAAGGATGCATATAACAAACGCTTCATAGAGAATGGCCTGCTCGACTATCTGCTGCAACAGAAACGCGAGGGCAAGATAAGGAACCTCGGATGGTCGTTCCACGGCGAAAAGGCATTCTTCGATTTTATGCTCGACGAAGCGGGAGTACACTGGGATTTTATACAGATACAGATGAACTATGTCGATTGGCAGCGCGGAAACCCCACTGCCGAGTATATGTATAAGCGTCTGGCAGAGAAAAACATCCCGGTAGTAATTATGGAACCGCTATTGGGAGGCCGCCTTGCAAAGATGAACTATCAGGCAATGGAGATGCTCAAGGAGCGCGAACCCGAAAAGAGCGTGGCATCGTGGGCTTTCCGCTTCGCAGGCAGCTACGAAGGAGTGCTCACTGTGCTCAGCGGCATGACCTACATGGAGCATTTGCAGGACAACATACGCACCTACTCGCCGCTTACACCGCTGACCGAGGAGGAGAACAATATGCTGATGGATGTCGCCAAGCGCAAGATGGGATTCGAAAATATCGACTGCACCGACTGCAAATATTGTATGCCCTGCCCCTATGGACTCGACATTCCCTCGATATTCGCACACTATAACCGTTGCCTCGATGAGGGACGCATGCCTCAGAACGAAATGGACGAGGACTACAAGCAACAGCGCCGCGAATTTCTCATCGGACTCGAAAGAGGTGTGCCCAAACTGCGACAGGCCGACCACTGCACAGGTTGCCGCGAATGTGAGCACCATTGCCCGCAGAGAATAAGAATTTCGCGCGAAATGAGAAAAATCGACGAGTTTGTACAGAAGCTGCTCGGCGACGGACGTATATAAGGGTGGTTCTATAAATTAGGTCGCGACGATTTTGAGTTTTATTTTTAGTAGATTTTTGATGTTTGTAAGGGCGCGATGCGGGCATCGCAACCGAGCAAATATAAAAAAGATGCAAAAATAAAGCCAAAAGTTCGCTTAAGCGAGTGAATAAAAGTTTGCTTTTATTTCCAACGAGCGCAAAAGAACTTCGGAGAAATCCAAAGCGGCCGAAATAGGACTCACCTTACTAAGAATATTAATTTACTAATTTATAGAACCACCCATAACGATTAAACAGGAAATAATAATGTTACGCAAAATAAGAATAGCACTCGCAACCATCTTCTTTGTGGGAATAACCGCACTCTTCCTTGACTTTACGGGAGCGTTGCCCGCATACCTCGGATGGATGGCAAAGGTGCAGTTTGTACCTGCCATACTCGCACTCAATGTAAGCATTATAGTTATACTCGCCCTGCTCACACTGCTCTTCGGACGTGTGTACTGCTCGGTTATATGTCCGCTGGGAGTGATGCAGGATATTGTATCCAACCTTGCCGCACGCCGCAAGAAGGCACGCTTCTCATACAGCAAGGCAAAGAATGTCCTGCGCGTTACCATGCTTGTGCTCTTTGTGGTTGCACTTGTGGCAAACGCTGCCATGCTCGCAGCCCTTATAGAGCCATACAGTGCCTACGGACGCATTGTGAACAACCTATTCGCGCCCATATATATGTGGGGCAATAACTTGCTCGCCTACTTTGCCGAAAAGGCCGACAGCTACGCATTCTACAGTGTTGATGTGTGGATGAAGGGCATCGCAACATTCGCAATATCAGCAGTAACCTTCATAGCAATAACCATACTTGCTGCAAAAAACGGCCGCACATGGTGCAACACCATCTGCCCGGTGGGAACAGTGCTTGGCGCCCTCTCGCGCTATTCGCTTCTGAAACCCACTATCGACACAAGCAAATGCAACGGTTGCAAACTTTGCTCGCGCAATTGCAAGGCATCGTGCATCGACGCTGAGAACCACAAGATCGACTACAGTCGCTGTGTAGCCTGCATGGACTGCATCGACACCTGCCGAAAAGGCGCCATTGGCTACCGCTACGCAGGATTCGGCACCACCAATGCCGCAAAAGAGACAACAGAAACAAAAGCAAACAACAGCCGTCGTCAATTCCTCTCGGCAGGAGCAATAATCACCACAGGCACACTCTTTGCGCAAGCCAACAAGAAGGTCGACGGAGGCCTCGCGGCTATCGAGGATAAGAAAATCCCCGAAAGGGCAACTCCTGTCGTTCCCGCCGGAGCCGGCAGTCTGAAGAACTTCACCACCCACTGCACCGCTTGCCAGCTGTGCGTAAGCAAATGCCCCAATGATGTATTGCGCCCATCGAGCAGCCTCGACCGCCTGATGCAACCCGAAATGTCATTCGAGCGCGGCTTCTGCCGCCCGGCCTGCACAGCCTGCTCCGAAGTGTGCCCCAACGGTGCAATAAAGCCTATCGCAGCTGAAGAAAAGAGCGCGATAAAGATAGGAACAGCAGTGTGGATAGCCGACAACTGCATAGCAAACAAGGATGGTGTAACCTGCAACAACTGTGAACGACACTGCCCCAACGGAGCAATCAAGATGATAAGGAAGAAGGATGGCGACAAGGATGCACCGCGCATCCCCATGATAGATGCCGAACGCTGTCTCGGTTGCGGTGCCTGCGAATATGTGTGCCCCGCACGCCCATTCAGCGCAATTTTTGTCGAAGGAATAGAAAGCCACAGAACAATCTGATTATATGAAAATAACAAAGTATCTTATAGGAAGCCTTATATGCCTTGCGGTTCTTGCCGCTTGCGGGCCGAGCGGCAAGAACCGCAAGCGCGAACCCTCGCGCCAGAGCAAAAAAGAAAAAGTAGAGGAGAAGAAAAGCGACGACACCGTTATCGTTGAAGAGAAAAGTGCTGCCGAAGAGCGCAACAATGGCGATTACAAAGCCCCTTCTACACGAAAGAAGGGCAATTCGCGCCTGCGCCGCAAAGGTAACGGCAAACCCGTACCTGTACCCGAGGAGGAGACAATAAGGGACGGCAGTCTTAATATGGCAAGAATAGAGGAGCGTGTCCGTCTCGAACAGAAGATATGGGAAGCAAGCACCAAAGAGAATACCGAACAGTTCAACAAACTGAAGGAGCAGGCTGCCGAACTTGCGAAAAAGATGACTATCGAGGAACTTGACGAAGCATACAAGAGAATAAAGAACCTGAAGAAGATGCAGTAGAAGTACGTTTGAATGTAGGTATTTAGAAGCTGTTTGAATTTTCTCGCTTTTGCATCATACAAAATTATAATGAACATGGAAAAGGATTCTCCAAAATGGAAAATTGTCGACAGTGAATACATAATAAAAAGGCCGTGGCTGACAGCCAGACGCGACAAGGTTGAACTGCCCGACGGGCGAATCATAGAGGAGTATTATGTCCTTGAGTATCCCGACTGGGTAAATGTGATAGCCATAACCAAAGATGGACAATTCATCATGGAGAGGCAATACCGGCATGCTCTCGGAAAGAATTGCATAGAGTTGCCATGCGGTCTGATGGAGGAAGGCGAAATACCTTTGGATGCCGCAAAGCGCGAGCTGCTTGAAGAGACAGGATACGGAGGCGGCGAGTGGAGCAAGTTAATGAGTATAGCCCCAAATTCGAGTTCCATGACCAACCTTACCCACTGCTTTCTTGCAGTGGGAGTAGAAAAAATCGCTGAGCAATCACTGGACGCAACAGAAGAACTGACCGTGCATCTGATGAGTGAGAGCGAAGTGAAGATGTTGCTGGAGAACGGAGAAATAATCCAAGCACTGATGATTGCCCCGCTTTACAAATATTTCAGCAAATAAAAAAACACAAACTACATCTCTAATTTTATCGAATTATAGAATCTGTAATGGATTTTTATCCGTATCTTCGCAACAAGAAACAGAAAAAAGATGGAAGCAACAGACAAAAAACTATTCATAGAGACATACGGCTGCCAGATGAACGTGGCAGACAGCGAAGTGGTAGGCTCGATAATGCGCGTGGCCGGCTACGAAACATGCGACGACATAAAGAGCGCCAACCTCATACTGCTTAACACCTGCTCGATACGCGACAATGCCGAGCAGAAGATATACGGCCGACTCGACCAGCTCAACGCAATGCGCCGCGGCAAAAAGACACTCGTGGGCGTGATTGGTTGCATGGCCGAACGCGTCAAGGAGGAACTGATTGAGAAATATGCCGTAAACATAGTGGCAGGCCCCGATGCCTATCTGTCGCTTCCCGAACTTGTGGCTCAGGCCGAAGAGGGACACCCTGCTATGAACATAGAGCTCTCCACTACAGAGACCTACCGCGAAGTTATCCCCCTGAGAATATGCAGCAAAGGCGTGTCGGGGTACATATCCATCATGCGCGGCTGCAACAACTTCTGCCACTACTGCGTGGTGCCCTACACAAGAGGACGCGAAAGAAGCCGCGACCTGCAGAGCATACTCAACGAAGCAGCCGACCTTGTTGCAAAAGGCTACAAGGAGATTATCCTGCTGGGACAGAATGTAAACTCCTACCGTTTCGAGTCGCCCGAAGAGGGAACAATAACCTTCCCCGACCTGTTGAGACGCGTGGCACGCAGCGCTCCCGATGTGCGCATACGCTTCACCACATCACACCCCAAAGACATGAGCGACGAGACACTGCACGTAATAGCCGAAGAGCCCAACGTATGCAAGAGCATACACCTGCCCGTGCAGAGCGGCAGCAGCGAAATGCTCAAAGCCATGAACCGCAAATACACCCGCGAATGGTACATAGAGCGCATTGATGCCATACGCCGCATAGTACCCGACTGCGG
>JAFYLO010000066.1 GCA_017557045.1 Bacteroidaceae bacterium
AGGGGTTTTCCTCGCGTAGTATGGTTTATTGTAGTACGATGGGTTAAGAACCCCCTCCGAACTTTTTCCTTAGAAAAAGTTCTCGTCCCCCTTAAAGAGGGACAACTTTTTAAGTTACTAATTCCAACAACATTACACTTTGGGTAATATTTTTGATAATCATTTAAATTATAAAAGTCAATTCAATTCAGAGAATGAGTTTCTTACTGCATCGCTCCTTTACGGAAAAATAATTGTGAACCTTGTAAGACCATCATTCCCGGTTTGAAGGGAGAAACGACAACCGTGGTTGCTCAATACTTCGCGTATGAATATAAGTCCTATGCCTTGTCCTCCTGTCTTTGTGGTGAAGAAGGGACTGAAGAGGTTGGGCTCTGTCTCCTTGTCGATGCCGCGGCCATTGTCGGTGATGATAATCTGCGAAGGGGAGGGGAGAGTGCAGATGCTTATTTCACCGTCGCGCTCTATGCTTTCAACCGAGTTCTTAATTATGTTCACAAGCACCTGTTCCAACAATATTGTATCTACGTTTGCGGACACAGCCTCGGTCGAGAGATTCATTTTAAGTGTAATGTTATGCTCGCTGCATAGGTTTTCCATAAAGAGTTTACTGCGTGTGATGCAGTCGTTAAGGTCGGAGGGTTTGAGTATCGGAGCGGGGATTTTTACAACATCGGCGAAACGGGTAATAAAGCGGCTCATGCTGTATCCGCGCTCTTCGCACACCTCCATCACTTTGCACAACTCTTCGGCATCGCTCTGCATGGTCTCCGCAGTCATTGTACGTAGTGCTTCGGTGGCCGAATCGAGTGTGGATGTTATTCCGCCCATAGTGTTGTTCACTTCGTGGGCAATCATGCGAATAACCTTTTCGTAGGCGCTCTTTTCGGCGCGGTGCAACTCCTCGGTCATTGGCTCTATAAGTACGAAAGGGTGGGAGAACCCTCTGTCGCGGAACGAGAGTCGTGAACAACTGTATATTTTTGTGCCGTTGAGCCTTATTGTATGCGGCGACTCATCGTCAATCTTTGATATTTCTTGCGCGAGAGCCGATTCAAGTTCATTCAGCATTTTCCCGATGGCCTCGTTGCCTACTGCTACGAACTTTTTTGCCGATGGGTTCATGGTGGTTATCTTGCCGTCAAAGTCGAGTATAATCACCCCCATGGGCGATGCGTTTATCAGAAGGTCGAGAAAATGGTTCTGCTCTCTCAGTCGCAGACGCTCGTTTCTCATCTGCTGCATCATGCGGTTGAAAATGGAGATAATCTGGTCGGCCTCGCGTTGCCCTACAGGGGCGAGTTTACTGCTGAAATCCTGATTGTGCAGAAGCTCCATACCATCGGAAATGCTGTTCATGGACATCACCACCTTGCGGTAGAAGTAGACGAGGAATATGATGCAGGCAAGCGTTAGCAGTTCGGTAAGATAGAATATCACTCCGCTCTGCATCGGTGTCTGCACAATAAGAAGCACCCATGCTGCTGTAAGCAGGGCTATCAGTATGATGAAGAGGTTACGCAGTCGCATAGGCTATCGGGTGATTATTCCTTGAGTCCGTACTTTTCCATTCGGCGGTAAAGGGCTTGCCGGCTTATTCCCAACGATGCTGCCACTTGGGCGTGGTTGTTGTTGTATTTTTCGAGTGTCTTCTTTATTGTGTGATACTCTATTTCGTCGAGGGTATGCCCTGATGTTGTTATATCGCTGTCGTTGGTGGCAATGGCTGTGCTTACGGGGGATTGTGCCTCGAAGTCGGCTGCCGTAAGCAGTTTGCTGCCACTGATGAGTATGGTGCGCTCTACAAGATTCTTCAGTTCGCGTATGTTGCCGGGGTAGGGCAGGCGGCTGAGGTATTGCAGTGCATCGGCCGAAAATTCCGCTGTTTCGCCCTTGCTCTGCTGTGCCAGCTGTGCTGCAAAGTGCTTGGCGAGCAGAGGGATGTCCTCGCGTCTTTCGCGCAGTGCGGGAAGGTGTACGTTTATGAGGTTTATTCGCCAATAGAGATCCTCGCGGAAGGTGTGCTCGTTTACCATCTTCCTGAGGTCGGCATTTGTGGCGCTTACCACGCGGATGTCTACTTTGCGCGGGCGGCTGTCGCCGAGCACTTCGTAGGTCTGTTCCTGAAGCACACGCAACAGTTTCACCTGACAACTGATGTCGAGTTCGCCTATTTCGTCGAGGAAGATTGTACCGCGATGTGCCATTTCGAAGCGTCCCACTCTGTCGCTCGTTGCGTCGGTGAAGGCTCCGCGTTTGTGACCGAACATTTCGCTCTCGAAGAGCGACTGTGATATTCCGCCGAGGTTCACTTTCACAAATGGATTGTCGCATCGGCTGCTTCCGCGATGCAATGCTTCGGCTATCAGTTCTTTGCCGGTACCGCTCTCGCCGGTGATGAGCACCGAGGCATTGGTGTCGGCTATGCGTTCTATGGTTCCGAGTATGTTGTTCAGTTCGCGGCTTTTGCCTATGATGTTACTGCGGTCGAACTTCCCTTTGATTATTTTTTCCTCCTCGATGGCTTTTCTTCTTTTGCCTGTCAACTCAAGGGCGGTCTCTATGCGTTGCATCAGAGCTATATTGTTCCACGGCTTTGTTATAAAGTCGAATGCGCCTGCCTGCATACCTTTGACTGCAAGGTCTATGCTGCCCCATGCTGTCATCAGTATGACGGGAACATCGGGGCAGAATATCTTTACCTCTTTCAGCAGATAGATTCCCTCCTCGCCGCTGGTTGTGAGGGTGAAGTTCATATCCATGAGTATAAGTTCGGGCTCTGTGGCGCGAACTATTTCTATTGCCTCTTTGGGTGAGGCTGCTGTCTCCACTTCGTAGCGTGCTCTCTTGAGCATAAAGCCGAGGCTGCTGCGTATTGCGCTGTCGTCGTCTATTATCAGTATCATGGTTACAAATTTACTGTTTTTTTGGAAATATTTGTGAGGTATAGGGTAATATTATTGTTTAGGATTGTGATTGAGGAAAAATTGTTTGCGATGTTAAGGCACTCTCTCCTTCAATGGTTTGCATAGACTCCTCCTCTTGGATAAGAGGAGGTGGATTCAAAAACTTTGTTTTTGAAGACGGAGGAGTTTGAAACTTTTGCTCATCTCTTCATTCAAACTCCCTCCCCCTTCGGGTACTCCCTCTTATCCAAGAGGGAGAGTTTTTTTCTTATTTCAATTTAGGTTAATATATCAGCAATTTACTAATAATGCTAAAATTGCCAATAAATACAAATAACCCATTAGTAAATTCATTTTCTCAATCACAATCCTTAATATCACTTCACATTTACTCTCTCATCGCATCGGCAGGCTCTATGCGTGTGGCGCGCCATGCCGGAATAACAGCACCTATAACTGCGACGATAGCCATAAACAGGTAACCTACAATGGTTACTGTCAGAAAATGTGTAAGCGGCTGATTATGCAGATAGGCAGGATTCGAACTCTCCTTATTAATCAAAAATAGGTCCTTTATAGGGTCGGCGAATCCTTCAACGTGCAGATAGTGCATGACGAATGGCATTGCCACAATAAATGCGAGTGTAGCCAACAGCAGCGCTTCGCAGGCAAACTGTGATACGATTTTGCTGCGCGACGCTCCAACACTACGCATTATTCCAATGTCGGCGCGACGCTCGGCTGTGCGTATCCAGAATGAACTGAGCAATCCCAAAAAGGCACAGAAGAGAGCAAATGAGGAGAGTCCTACATACAGACGGTACATATTGTCGATGCCGAACCGACGGGAATATTTCTTGCGTATATTGTCATGCGAAGTTATGTTGCTGCAATATACATTGCCAATCTCTAACTTGGGCATAATCTCTTCGCGGAAGCGTTTCTCAAAATCGTCCTTATCGACGCCTTTCTTCAGGCGTATGTGCAGAAAGACCGTAGTGCCGTTGTGTGAATTTGCATACATGTCGTCGTCGGCTTCATTGCTCATTATCATCAGCGGGGATGGCTCGTCGTACTGCACCATCTGTATATCTTTAAATACTCCGGCAACACGCAACTGTATATCTTTATATACGTATCGGAACTCCTTGCCTTTTGCATCGGTAGTGCCGAACAACTGCATTGCGGCACTTTCTGAGATAAACACTCCGTTGGGATATTGTGCAATGTCGTTTTTAAGATAATCCCCGGTGCGTATGTCCCTTATGCCGAATGTGGCAGGGTAGTTGCTTCCCTCAGTCAATATATATCTCCAATATTTGATGCTTACCAGCTTTCTGCTTTTAAGGTACTCTTCCACCTCTTCGAATGATTTTTGCATTAGGGTGTAGTCTATGCTATCTGTTGTGAATGTTGTGCTGCTGGTCGAATAGCTGTTGACCATTGAACCGGGGTCGGCTGTTGTGTGATATTCCACTTCGGGCATCGAGCGTATTATGTTTATTGCCTGTGTAAAACATTCTCGTACAGCACTGTTGTTGAAGAGTTCCGGGTCTATCTTGTATTTTGTCTCGCCGGGTCTGTACTGAGCAATTTCTACCATATATGTATCGGAAGCATCGAATCCGCTGGGGATGTATCTGCGGCATATAAGGGTGTAAAGCGGGTCGAGCGCGAACCATAGGAAGAGGCTTGCGACTATAAGTTCGAGGAAGAGCCATGCATTTTGTTTACGCTCGTTCCATAGTTGGTGAAATAGTTTTGTTATCATGGTGCGGGTTGGTATTTTGTGGTTGTTTGTGATTATGATTGAGG
>JAFYLO010000067.1 GCA_017557045.1 Bacteroidaceae bacterium
AGAAGCTGTTTAAATTTTATATCGGAATTATTTGAGAGGTATTTTGAGTAGATTTTCTTTCGCATTTTGCAGGGAATAGCGGGCTATTTCCAAAAAATAAGAAAGAAAAGATGCCAAAATAGACTCAAATAAGCCGAAATAAACATCGCGAATATAGAAATATTTTTTTATAAAATTTAAACAGCTTCTAAATTTTCATCCGCGAAGATACAGCAAAAGAGCGGCAGAGGAAAATATCTCGGAAAAAATCGGCAAAAAATAGTAAAAAGAGAAACGGAAAGATAAATTTCTTACTAACTTTGCGGTTCAGTAAACAATAATCTACAAAAACAAAAATAAAATGTTAGAAAGCTGGTTTGAATGTAAAGTAACATACGAGCGCCCCGGCGACAAGGGAACAAATACCAAAGTAAACGAATCGTACCTGATGAAGGATTTCACCTTCAAGAGCGTAGAGAAGCGCCTCACATTGGAGCTTCAGCCTTTCGTTACAGGCGAGCTCAACATCAACGAAATGAAGCGTGTGAAGTACGGCGAAATCGTTGACACACAGGACGAGACTGCCGACAAATGGTACAAATGCAAGATAGTGCTTGTAACCATCGACGAGGCAAGCGCAAAGGAAAAAAAGACTCCTGTACTCCTGCTGGTTAAGGCCGAGAGCGTGCCCGATGCCATCAGCCGTCTGAACATACACATGAAGTCATCGGTGATGGACTACGAACTTACATCGGTGAACAACAGCCCCATTGTAGACATCTTCCAATACGAGGCCATCTAAGGTAATGAGCAGCATCACAGAAAGGCTGAAAGCGACACTTGCCACCATCCCCGAAGGTGTGCGGTTGGTTGCAATATCGAAATACCACCCCGCAGAGGCCATTGCAGAGGCCTACAATGCCGGACAGTTGGATTTTGGCGAAAACAAGGCACAAGACCTTGTAGTCAAACAACAGAGCCTGCCCGAAGATATAAGGTGGCACTTCACCGGACATTTGCAGCGCAACAAGATAAAATACATTGCGCCATTCATCTACATGATACACAGCGTAGACTCCTACCAACTGCTGGAGGAGATAAACAAGCATGCTGCAAAGACCGGCCGTACAATCCCCTGCCTGTTGCAGATACACATAGCCGAGGAGGAGACAAAATTCGGATTCACTCCCGAAGAGTGCTTGGCCATGCTGAAACAAGAGGAGTGGAAGAAACTCGAAAATGTAAAAATCAGAGGTCTGATGTGCATGGCGAGCAACACCGACGACAGCAGCCGCGTAGCAACGGAGTTCAGAGCCGTAAGAGCATTGTTCGACGAAATACGCGATCGATGGTTCGCCGACGACAAGGAGTTTGACACCCTGTCGGCAGGAATGAGCGGCGACTACCTCATGGCAATGGAGTGCGGAAGCACCTGTGTGCGCATAGGTTCAAGCATTTTCGAGGGGTAAATTTAAGGAAATTCCTCTGCATACAACAAAAAAGCGAGACGACAGACATTCATCAATCTGTCGTCTCGCTTTTTTATGGACTTTTTCAGTTACCACCGAACAACGCAGCTCTTTTATCCTCTTTATCCAAAAAGACAAACATCTGCCCGAATGGAAAAAGATGCATATTCTCAGGCATCGTAGGAGGGGAAAATACTGCTTTATCGTAAGTGATTTTGGAGTATGCTTTAACAGTACCATCGCTGATAAACAGTATGGTTGAATATGTGTCATTCAATGTATAAGAGCACTCCTCTCTCAACGCACGGGACATTTTGTAGGGCAACGACCATACATAATCTTCATCGTCATACGGATATATCACATACAGGCTGTCATAAGCCTCGTCGCAATACTCAGCAAACGAAAATGGTTGCCCAATCTCCTGTTGTTCAAACGAAAAGTCAAGTTCCGGTTCTGATGGTCTGCATCCTATCAGGAGCATAACACACAGCACCGATTTAAAGACCAATTTGCAAAATTCCATCATCAGTATTTTTTTCAATTAGAAAATACAATCTCCCCATCGCTGCCATCAACCGTCACCGGACGTGCCCGGTCGATTGTACCGGCAATAATCTGCTTCGAAAGGTCGTTGAGCAGACAGCGCTGTATGGCACGCTTGATAGGACGCGCACCAAACTGCGGATCGAAGCCTGCATCGGCAAGAAGAGCCACTGCAGCATCAGTAACCTTCAGTGTTACACCACCCTCGGAAAGGCGGTTGCTGATTTCCGATACCTGCAAGCGCACAATCTGCTCAATCTCCTCGCGGTTGAGAGGGGTGAACATAATTGTCTCGTCAATGCGGTTGAGGAATTCGGGACGAATAGTCTTCTTCAGCATATCCATCAGGTGCATCTTCGTCTCCTCAATTACAGCCTCGCGGTTGCCGGGGTTTATTTTTTCGAACTGTTCCTGAATGTAGCCGCTGCCAAGATTGCTTGTCATAATTATAATGGTATTCTTGAAGTTCACCACGCGACCTTTGTTATCTGTGAGACGACCATCGTCGAGCACCTGCAACAGTATGTTGAATACATCGGGGTGAGCCTTTTCAATCTCGTCAAACAACACTACAGAATAGGGTTTCCGTCTCACAGCCTCGGTAAGCTGACCACCCTCGTCGTATCCCACATACCCCGGAGGGGCACCAATGAGACGCGACACAGAGAATTTCTCCTGATACTCGCTCATGTCTATTCGAGTCATCATAGTGTCGTCATTGAAAAGGTAGGCTGCCAGCGCCTTTGCAAGTTCGGTCTTTCCCACTCCTGTGGTACCGAGGAATATGAACGAACCGATGGGACGCTTAGGATCCTGAAGTCCTGCGCGGCTGCGGCGCACAGCATCACTCACTGCGCTGATAGCCTCGTCCTGACCTATGATGCGCTTGTGCAGTTCATCCTCAAGAGTAAGCAGTTTCATGCTCTCGCTCTGCATCATCTTGCTCACGGGGATGCCCGTCCAACGCGAAACAACATCTGCAATATCTTCGGCAGTAACAACCTCCTTTATCATGGCATCGCCACCCTGCGTCTCATGCAATTGACGCTCAGTGTCGGCAATTCGCACCTCAATCTCCTTCAGTTTACCGTAACGGATTTCAGCAACAACCCCATAATAACCTTCACGCTCCGCCTTTTCGGCTTCACGCTTCAGTTCCTCGATGCGCTGCTTGTCATTCTGTATGCTGTTGGCAAGTTCCTTTTCGTGCTGCCATTTGGCAAGACGCTCCTGCTCCTGCTCTTTAAGTTCGGCAATCTCTTTGTTAAGCAGTCCCAACTTAGCCTCATCATTTTCACGTTTGATAGCCTCGCGCTCAATCTCCAACTGCTTCAGATGGCGCGAAATTTCGTCAAGTTCTTCGGGCAGAGTGTCGCGCTCCATGCGCAATTTTGCAGCAGCCTCATCTACAAGATCAATCGCCTTGTCGGGCAGGAAACGCTCTGTAATATATCTGTCACTTAGATTTACAGCTGCAATAAGAGCATCATCCTGAATGCTCACCTTATGGTGGTTCTCGTAGCGTTCCTTCAGTCCGCGCAAGATGGAGATTGTACTCATCCTGTCCGGCTCGTTCACCATCACCGTCTGAAAACGGCGTTCAAGCGCCTTGTCCTTCTCAAAATATTTCTGATACTCATCGAGAGTGGTCGCACCGATGGAACGCAATTCGCCACGTGCGAGAGCAGGCTTCAGGATATTTGCTGCATCCATCGCACCCTCGCCCTTACCTGCACCTACAAGAGTGTGAATCTCGTCGATGAAGAGAATAATGTTACCCTCTGATTTGAGCACCTCACTGATAACAGCCTTCAATCTCTCCTCAAACTCACCCTTATACTTTGCACCTGCCACAAGAGCGCCCATATCGAGCGAATAGATCTGCTTGTCGCGGAGATTTTCGGGAACATCGCCACGCACGATACGGTGGGCAAGCCCCTCTACAATCGCAGTCTTTCCCGTACCCGGCTCACCTATAAGTATAGGATTGTTCTTGGTGCGACGGCTTAGAATCTGCAAAATGCGGCGTATCTCATCGTCGCGGCCGATAACAGGGTCGAGTTTGCCGCTACGTGCCGCCTCGTTCAGATTGATGGCATATTTGCTTAATGACTGATAGCTCTCCTCGGCTGTCTGCGAAGTAACCTTCTCACCCTTACGCAATTCGGCAATGGCCGCCTTGAGCTCTTTTTCGGAAAGCCCTGCCTCCTTCATAATCTTCGAAGCGGGACTGTTGACCATGAGCAGAGCCAGCAACAACGACTCAACAGAAGTAAACTCATCACCAAACCCTTTTGAAATATCCGTTGCCTTGCTGAATACCTCGTTACATTCGCGGCTGAGATAAGGCTCGCCGCCCGAAACTTTCGGCAAAGTTCTCTCTATCCTCTCTGCCTCCACTTTCAACTGTTGCATATTTGCACCGGCCTTCTTTATAATAAAAGAGGCCATCTGTTCGCCTACTGCAAGAATAGCATTCAAAACATGAACAGGCTCTATAACCTGCTGTCCCAATGACTGCACTCTGCTGAGAGCAGTCTGCACAACTTCCTGTGCTTTGATTGTAAAATTGTTGAAGTTCATAAATTCTATCTCCTTTCGACAAATTACCAACAAATAGTGTACCGCGAAGGTTTTGTACGCCATTTTGTCTCACTGTGCGCCATTTTGACACAAAAAATTGAACAATAAAAGCATAATCGATGCAAAAAGGAACAGCCTGCGAGGAGTGGTTAAAAAATATTAAATCTTTACACTTGCGCGAACAAAATATCACCCGAGAATGTTATATAAATAGAAGGGTTTGCCAACAAACGACAAATTTCGGATATAATATACACATTCTGTTGGATTCCGTATAAAACAGTCTCAAATAATTGAAACCAAACAACAAAAAATCATGGAAGAATTACTGAAAACATTCAAGGAATGTATGCAAAACCACGGCCACAAGTGCATTACCGTATCAAGCGTTGAAGATTTTTGTGAAAAATTGCACAACATGGGAGGGAAATACAAAGGATTTGTAATGACCGATAAACTTGAAGGCTTCTGCATGATGTACATCGACACGGAAGAGATGATGAGAGTACAAAATTCAATAGAGGGCAAACTTGCCGATATAAGACAAAGAATCGACCCCATAGATAAATTGATGCTGAGCATAACACCCGAAGAATATGTAAAAAGATTCATTTCGGGCACCGCACAATACTCACTGCTCGACACATACTACAACGAATACATCCCCCCACGCAAAAAAAGAACCGGCATCATGCGATGGCTGTTCGGCGAATAAAAAAATTGCAACAAAAGAACAATAAAAGAAATTTCCGAAAGAAAAATCAAAAAATATCTCTATTTTTGCAAAAAATTCACATCGGAAATTGAATTTAATAATAGACATAGGTAACAGCAGTTGCAAATCAGCCCTTTACGAGAAAGGAGAATTAAAAGAATTCCATAAAGGCAGCAACAGCGAAATAGAAATTCTCGACAAGTGGAACAGGAGTTTTAAATTAGAAAAAACCATTGTTTCATCAGTCATCACCATTCCCAGAAGAATGGAAGAGCAGCTCAGTTCACTTCCCTGCCCCACAACATATTTCAGCAACCGCACACCCCTTCCCATCAATGTACTCTACAGGACACCACATACACTTGGAGCCGACCGCCTTGCAGCCATAATGGGCGCACAGGGCGAAGCACCCTGCAAAGACCTGCTTGTAATTGACGCCGGCAGTGCCATCACATACGATTTCATTGATGCAGAGGGCAATTACCACGGAGGCAACATAGCCCCTGGAATAGATATGCGACTCGCTTCGCTGCACGAACACACCAACAAACTGCCACATGTCGGAAAAGAGGGCGAAACCCCGACACTGGGATACGACACAGAAACCGCCATCCGCAGCGGAGTCATCAACGGAATAATATACGAAATCGAAGGCTACATAACCGAATTGAAGAAAAAACACCCCGAACTTTTGGTTTTTTTAACTGGTGGAGACCAAAAATCTTTGATTTATAAGATAAAAAGTTGCATCTTTGCAGACGAATTTTTAGTCCTGAAAGGACTCAACCGTATTTTAACACACCATGACAATATATAAGAGACTACTATTCACAGTATTAGCCCTTTTAACCGTATACATTTCACAAGCCGAAAACGGAATCAACTCTCCCTACTCGCGCTTCGGTCTCGGCATACTCTCCGACCAGAACCTGGCAGTCAACCGTCAGATGGGAGGATTAGGCTATGCCCTGCGCGACAACAGCTACATAAATCTGCTAAACCCCGCAGCAATGTCAGTAGCGGACAGCACAACAATGATATTCGAGGGCGGATTCTCGCTGCAAAACGGAAATTTCAAG
Organism: Bacteroidaceae bacterium; assembly: GCA_017557045.1. Classification (GTDB taxonomy): domain Bacteria; phylum Bacteroidota; class Bacteroidia; order Bacteroidales; family Bacteroidaceae; genus HGM04593. The sequence continues at coordinate 6,372 of JAFYLO010000067.1, forward strand.
GAAAACGGCATAAAAATCAACGCCAAGAACGCAAGTTTCGACTATCTCGCAATGAGTTTCAGACTACGCCGTAACCTCGGAATAGCATTAGGTATGCTCCCCTACTCCAACGTAGGCTACTCATTCAGCCGTAACGAAACAATCCTCAGCCCCGACGGCGACTCAAACGGCTCATTCAGCAGCATTTACAAATACAACGGCACCGGCGGACTCACACAGCCCTTCATATCAATCGGCTGGGGAATAACAGACAATTTCTCTATAGGCGTAACCGCATCATACCTCTACGGAGATATCACCCATAACATCAGCAACAACTTCACTGACAACAACATCAGCAGTACATCGCGCCAATACAACCTTAACGTATCAAACTACAAGGCAGACTTCGGCTTACAATACAGCAAGACCATATCCGAAAAGCGCAGTTTCACCATCGGAGCAGTCTACTCATTGGGCCACGACCTTGATGCCGAAGCCCGCATGATAGAGCGCAAAACAACAAGCGGCACAGCCGAATACAGCGACACAACCACATTTGCCAATGCCTTCAAGCTCCCCCACACCATAGGAGCAGGTTTCACATACACCACAGGCAAATGGACTTTCGGTGCCGACTACACCTTCCAGAAATGGAGCGACTCCTCATTCTTCGGCGACAACAAAGGTTGCGACCGCAGCAAAGTATCATTGGGAGCAGAATTTTCCCCTTCAAAAATATCGCGCAACATTCTCAAACGCAGCCGTTACCGTGCAGGTCTCTACTACGCGCAGCCCTACACAGAATTCAACGGCAGCAAAGGTTGTGAAGAGTTCGGTGTAAGCGCAGGTTTCACCATGCCCATGAACAGCACCAACAACATGAACAACAACCGCAGCCTCCTGAACATATCTGGACAATTCGTCCGCATCAACCCCAAGACAGAAGGCATGATTACAGAAACATACCTCAGAATCAACATAGGTGTAACCTTCAACGAATTCTGGTTCTTCAAGTCAAAAGTAAACTAATCAAATTATAAACCAACACCATGAAAAAACAAATCCTATTAATTGCATCGCTCTTCATTGCAATTGGCACATTTGCCCAAAATGGTATCACAAACGCATTCCGATTCGGACAAGGCGAAGACAGCATCAAGTGTATTGAAGCAATTTCACTCTACAACGTGAACCTTCAGAACAAGAACTATGCAGCAGCTTACCCCGAATGGAAAAAAGTCTTCACCAACTACCCCGTAGCACGTGTAGACACCTACACCAAAGGCGAGCAGCTCCTCAAGGCACTTATCGCAGCAACAACAGACGAGGCGAAGAAAGCTGAATATGTAAACGAACTTCTGAGCGTATACGACCAGCAGATGAAATACATCGACAAGCTTCAGGAGATCACCAAGACTCCCCTTTCTGAAGGAACAGTGCTCGGCAAGCGCGCACTCGCATACATCTCATACGTTCCCAAAGCATCACTCGACTCAGCCTACAACATGCTCTCCAAATCAGTGAACATGGAAAAAGGAAACTCAGAGTACCTCATCACACAGCAGTTCATGAAGATGTCTGCACAGAAGTACAAAGCCAACAAGGCAACACACGGCGAGCAGATTATCCAGGACTACCTCGATGCTTCTACATACGTAGTTGAAGTCCTCGACAAATACAACGAGAGAATCGACTTCTATGAGAAGAAATACAAGGAGACAAGCGATCCCAAGGACAGCGTACGTGCTGACGGCTTCGGCAAGATGATCGGTGCAGCTCGTGTAGCCCGCAGCAACATCGATGCATACTTCATCAACAGCGGTGCAGCTTCATGCCAGGACCTCGACACCATCTATGCTCCCAAGATCGAAGCCAACAAGGACAACATCGATTACCTCAACAAAGTCATCAACGTAATGAGTATGCTCAAGTGTACCAACGAAGACGCATACCTCACAGCATCAGAGTATGCCCTTGCAATCAACCCCACAGCAAAGGCTGCAATGGGTGTAGGCTTCCGCTACTTCAAGAAAGGCGAGACAGACAAGGCACTCGAACTCTTCGACCAGGCAATCGAACTTGAGACCAGTGTAACCAACAAAGCAGAAATGTGCTACAAGGCAGGTGTAGCAAACTACAGCATCAAGAAATATGCAAAGGCTCGTGAATACGCACAGAAAGCTATCTCACTGAACTCAACATACGGAGCACCCTACATCCTCATCGCACAGTGCTACGCAGCCGCTCCCAACTGGAACGACAACGCTACACTCAACAAGTGTACATACTTTGCTGTGCTCGACAAGCTCAACAAGGCAAAAGCAGTTGACCCCTCAGTAGCAAAAGAGGTACAGAAGATGTACAGCGCATACAGCACACACACACCCAAAATCGAAGACCTCTTCTTCTTGGGTTACAGCAAAGGTCAGGCAATCACAATTGGCGGATGGATAAATGAAAGAACAACAATACGTTAACATATCCAACAAACACTACAGTACAACAATCGCAAGCATTGCGATTGTTGTACTATTTATGCTTCTTTCGTGCAGCAACGACAAAAAAAATGTCGAAAGCCCGATAGAAGAACCCGACTCCATATCATATTTAAGCACCTACGGTGTAACCACGCTTATCAGCGACTCCGGCCGCATCAGCTACAAGATTGAAGCCGAAGAGTGGCACATATACGAAAAGCGCAACCCCAAATACTGGGCATTCGAAAAGGGCGCATATCTCGAAAAATACGACGACAGCCTGCGCATTGAAGCAACCATCAAAAGCGACACAGCCTACTTCTTCAGCGACATGAAGCTGTGGAAACTCATAGGCAATGTAAACATCAGAAACCAGAAGAACGAACGATTCTTCACCGACCTCCTATATTGGGATCAGGAAAAAGGAGACATCTACTCCGACAAATACATAAAGATAGAGCAAGAAGACCAAGTAACAACAGGCATAGGCTTCCGCTCCAACCAAGCCCTCACCAACTGGGAAATCCTCTCAACCGAAGGCATCTACACAATCGAAGACCGAAAATAAATGACAACCATCATCATACAAATCATCATAGTAATTATCTTCTCCGCCTTTTTCTCAGGTATGGAAATAGCATTTGTGGCATCCAACAGATTCCGCATGGAGATTGATATGAACAACAACACCATAACCTCGCGCATACTCGACAGATTCTACCGCAACAGCAACAACTACATATCCAGTATGCTCGTAGGCAACAACATCGTGCTTGTAATCTACGGTATCCTGATGGCCAACCTCCTCAACCATACCATTCTCGCGACACTGAACGATACCCCCTCAGCGCAACTTACATTGCAAACAATAATATCCACCATAATAATTATTATTACAGGCGAATTCATCCCAAAAACCCTCTTCCGCATCAATCCCAACAGCACAATAAAAAGCCTCGCCATCCCCGCGTTCCTATTCTATGTGATACTATACCCCCTCGCACAATTCACCACATGGATATCATGCCAGATACTGCGCATGTTCAATGTAAAAATAAACAAGGAGACACGCGACACCACATTCAGCAAAATGGAGTTGACACACCTCATACAACGTTCCATAGAAAACGCAAAGGATGATGAAGAGACCATCGACAACGATGTAAAAATATTCCAGAACGCCCTCGACTTTTCCGAAATAAAGGTACGCGACTGCGTCGTGCCCCGCACCGAAATCTGCGCGGTCGACGTAACCACCAAACTCGAAGAACTCAAAAAACAGTTCATCGAATCGGGACACTCCAAAATCATAGTCTACAAAGACAACATCGACAACATTATCGGCTACATACACTCATCCGAGCTTTTCCGCAATGCCCGCCAATGGCAAAAACAGATATGCCGGATGCCGATTGTCCCCGAAACCCTCTCGGCGCAAAAGCTCATGCACAAACTCATGCAAGAGAAAAAGACTCTTGCAGCAGTAGTGGATGAATTCGGTGGAACATTGGGAATAATCTCATTCGAAGACCTGCTCGAAGAGATTATCGGCGAAATAGAGGATGAGCACGACAACACAAACTACGAAGCAAAAAAAATAGGTGAAAACGAATACAAGTTATCAGGCCGTCTCGAAATTGAAAGAATCAACGAACTTTTCGATCTCGAACTCCCCGAATCCGATGACTACCAGACCATCGGAGGTATGATACTCTCCTATCACCAAAGCTTCCCAAAGGTCAACGAAACAATAACTATTGACAAATTCCAGTTCAAGGTACAAAAAACACGCAGCACCCGTATAGAAGAGGTAACGCTAAAAATAATATAAGAAGCTGATTGAATTTCAGAACTGCAATACATCACAAAAGCCTGTTTGGACTTCATGGAAATCAAACAGGCTTCTAAAATTTCGGCAAACCTATAAGAAGCTGTTTGAATTTTATTTATTCCTGTCCGGTAAATTTTTAGAAGCTGTTTAAATTTTATATCGGAATTATTTGAGAGGTATTTTGAGTAGATTTTCTTTCGCATTTTGCAGGGAATAGCGGGCTATTTCCAAAAAATAAGAAAGAAAAGATGCCAAAATAGACTCAAATAAGCCGAAATA
>JAFYLO010000068.1 GCA_017557045.1 Bacteroidaceae bacterium
AAGGACCCTCTGATTAACAGTCAGATGCTCTAACCGACTGAGCTAAGGAAGAATTTACAAATATTTTAATCTTAATCTTATGAAAAGAATCGCTCTTCCTCTTGGACTTGAACCAAGGACCCTCTGATTAACAGTCAGATGCTCTAACCGACTGAGCTAAGGAAGAATTTATTGACTTTCAAATTTCAAACAAGAATTTGCTCTTCCTCTTGGACTTGAACCAAGGACCCTCTGATTAACAGTCAGATGCTCTAACCGACTGAGCTAAGGAAGAATTTATCGCGAAAAATCGACGTTTCTCGTTTGACGATGCAAAAGTAGTACTTTATTTTTTACCATGCAACTTTTTGAGAACTTTTTTACCTAAAAAGCATTGTTTTCTTTAAATCCGTCCCAATCAACCCCAGCCACAAGTTATTTTTCGTTTAAAAAGACTTTTTCAATGCAAAAAGGTATATATTTGCACTGACAAAAAAAATTGTCTGTATAAAACAGCCCGCACAAGTAGAGAAAACATCATACCTTATTATAATAAAAATGAAAAAAACTACATATCTGATTCCGTTGGCCATCTTCGCCACCCTATGCTTCACTGCATTCAAAAGAGATAACCACAATTTCGAATTATCGAAACAGTTGAATATCTTCAATACACTCATTAAAGAGATTGACCTTTTCTACGTAGACACCATTGCACCCGAACAGATAGTGAAAAGCGGAATCGACGCCATGCTCTCCAAGCTCGACCCCTACACCACATACTACACCGAAGAGGGCAGCCAAGAGTTGAAAATGATGATAACCGGCAAATATGCAGGAATAGGCTCGCTCATTCGATTCCACGACAAGAAGAACAGCACTGTGATAGCAGAGCCATACGACAATATGCCCGCAGCGAAGGCAGGACTGAAGATTGGCGACCTTATACTCTCCATTGACGGCGTCGATGTAAGAGGCATGAGCAGCGACAGCGTAAGCAATATGCTGCGTGGCGAGGCAGGCACCAAATTGACAGTTGTCGTTGAGCGTCCCGGCGAAAAGAAGCCATTGACAATAAAAATAGAACGCGAAAGCATTGCCCTCCCCCCAATACCCTACTATGGAACAATACGCGACAGCATAGGCTATCTGCAACTGGAAAGTTTCACCGAGAACTGTTCAAAAGAGATGCGCCGCGCACTCATAGAGATGAAAGGCAAAGGTGCCCGTTCGTTTATCATAGACTTGCGCAACAACGGCGGCGGCTCACTCACCGAAGCAATAGAAATAGTAAACCTCTTCGTCCCCAAAGGTCTCGACATTGTAGAGACTAAAGGCAAGACCAAACGTGCCAACACCACATACAAAACCACAAGAGAGCCTATAGACACCGTATCTCCGCTCATCATCCTCGTCAACGGCAACACAGCCTCTGCGGCGGAAATCGTATCAGGCTCATTGCAGGATCTCGACCGTGCAGTGATAATAGGCAGCCGCACATACGGCAAAGGATTGGTACAAACCACACGAGAGCTTCCCTACAACAGCTATCTAAAGGTAACGACATCGAAATACTACATCCCCAGCGGCCGTTGCGTGCAAGCCATAGACTACAGCCACCGCAATGAAGATGGCAGTGTGGCACGCACCCCCGACAGTCTGAGAAACACCTTCTACACAGCAGCCGGACGAGAGGTCAAGGATGGCGGTGGCATACAGCCCGACATTGAGCCTAAGGGCGAAAAGATAACCACCCTGCTCTTCAACCTTATACAGGACATGAGCATCTTCGACTACGCAACAGAATACGCCCTCGCCCACCCCACAATAGCCCCGGCAGAGACATTCGAGTTGAGCGACGAGGATTACGAAGCATTCAAGAGCTACCTGAAATCCACAGGATTCAACTACGACAAGGAGAGCTACAAGATACTCGTGCAACTGAAGAAGATGCTCAGCCTCGAAGGATACGAAGAGACCACAAAAGCTGAAATAGAGAAATTGGAGAAGACTCTTCAGCACAACCTCGACCACGACCTGACTTTCTTTGCAAAGGATATAAAACAGCTCATCGCCGACGAAATCATCAAGCGCTACTACAGCCAGGCGGGAAGCATCGTCTTTGCTATGCGCGACGATGCAGACCTCGAAGAGAGCTTCAAGATACTTGGAGACCGCAAGCTGTACAAAAAAATCCTTTCACCCGCAGAGAAAGGCAAGGAGGCAAAAACGGATAGCAAGAAGAAATAAAGAATAAACAGTTTCTAAATTCCTCTCCGCCAAAAAACAATCGGGCCGTACCTCGCAATGAGATACGGCCCGCCATTTTTATCCTAAGAAATGTTTAAGCAATTTGCATCGCTGATTCTGCTTCAAGCGTCTGATAGCCTTTTCTTTAATCTGTCTCACGCGCTCGCGTGTGAGTCCGAACTTGTCGCCGATCTCTTCCAGTGTCATCTCCTGCATACCTATACCGAAGAACATCTGAATAATTTCTTTTTCCCTATCCTGAAGGGTTGAGAGTGCACGGTCTATTTCGCGCGACAATGATTCGTTAACCAAAGAACTGTCTGCCATAGGCGAATCATCATTCACCAAGACATCCAGAAGACTGTTATCCTCGCCATCAACGAATGGAGCATCAACCGAGATGTGTCTACCTTGAACTTTCAATGAATCTACAACCTTGTCCACCGGAAGGTCGAGCTGCTCTGCGAGCTCCTCAGCCGAGGGACGACGCTCATTTTCCTGTTCGAACTTCGAGAACGCTTTACTGATTTTGTTTAAGGAACCAACCTGGTTCAAAGGTAAGCGAACAATTCTCGACTGCTCGGCAAGAGCCTGAAGGATTGATTGTCTGATCCACCAAACAGCGTAACTGATAAACTTGAATCCTCGTGTTTCGTCAAATTTCTCTGCAGCCTTAATCAATCCGAGATTACCCTCATTGATGAGGTCCGGAAGGCTCAACCCTTGGTTCTGATACTGCTTTGCAACGGAAACTACGAAACGAAGATTCGCTCTTGTCAATTTCTCCAACGCTTGGCGATTGCCCTTACGTATCTGCTGTGCCAATTCTACCTCTTCTTCTACTGTGATGAGGTCCTCACGGCCAATTTCCTGCAAGTACTTGTCGAGCGAAGCGCTTTCGCGATTTGTGATACTTTTTGTAATTTTTAATTGTCTCATACTATTCGTACAAATTCAATCTGCAAATATATATAACTTTTGATGGAAATACAAGCATTTAGCCGAAAATGTTTATAACCATAAGCATAATTAAGCTGCGAAACAACATTATTCACTTCCCATTAACAATAACCGCAACTTAAAAAAATGAAAAGCCATTTACAATTTCGGACATACAACCTACACTATAGAGTAGAGAGAAATATATAATCCAACAAAAAAAAATATATTTTTTCATATCAATATCATATAAACGTATTCAACCCTTTTAGAATCCGATATTTAACCTTGTATAAGCCCCCATTCTTCATCAATGTAAATCCAAGTGCAATGTTTGGAATCCCCTCGCCCCTTGAGCACCCCTCTTTGTCGTACATCAGTAATTTTCAGCAAATTACACTCCTCCTTTTGAAGAGGAGGTGGATTCAAAAGCAAGTTTTTGAAGACGGAGGAGTTTGAAACTTCTGCTTGCGTATTCAGTCAAACTCCCTCCCCCTTTCTAAGCCTCACTTTGCGTTCGGCACTCCTTTGG
>JAFYLO010000069.1 GCA_017557045.1 Bacteroidaceae bacterium
CTATTTTAATGTTATTGAAGTTGCTTTCACTCGCTTAGCAATTTGTGAACAAGTTCACATTGCGCTCGTTTAATCGCAACTTTGGCATATTTTCTTTCTTGTTTTTTGGAAATAGCCCGCTATTCCCTGCAAAACAATAAAAAAAATCTACTCAAAATACCTCTCAAAAAATTCCAAAATAAAATTCAAACAGCTTCTAACAAGATAAAAAACCGATTCTAATACCAGTCGATGTTGCTGCCACTGTTTCTCTTATCCCATTTGAGAGCATCGGCAAGCATCTGGGAAGTAGCTCTGAAGCTGAAGTTGAAAGAGGTATAGGGACTGAGCACCACGCCGCACGACATTTCGAAGCAGTGCAGGTCGCGTGAAATATTCATTGTAGTGGTAGTCAGCTTCTTGTGTTCGAAGTTATATCCCGAAGAGAAATTGATTTTCCAATTATCCGAAATACCTATGTTACCCGAAAAGTTCATATTCTGTGTAAACTTATATGGGTAGCGCATGGTCTTTATGTTAATATCAGCAGTACGATCCTCTGACATTATTATACCATACGAGACAGTGAAGTTCCATGGAAGTTTGAAAGGCATATAACCCTCATCGTCAACCTCAGCATCTTTGGCTGCCTTACCACGATTGCGGCTACCTTTCTTCACACGTGCAGTCGCCATAAGCTCCTTCTGCGCCTTGTTGGCAGCATCTATCTCCTCCTGTGTCAGTTCCTGCTCCTCCTCTGCCACCTCTTCGGGCTTGAAGAGCGAGAACAGGCGAGTGAAAGTCTTGTTGTTGAATGTATATGAGAGATTCTGGCTCATTCCCTGGAAACGGCCGAAGCGTCCGTATGACCACTCTGTGCGGTTACCCACCACAACCTGGCCATTCTCGTTGAATTCGTAAGCGTATGTTGCCCACGTAGCATTCAAACTGAATGTATAATTCTTCGACAGTTTAAGGCGCAGGCGGGTGTTGAGGTTACTCCACGGCTTCTCCTTAGCTGCAAGGTTGTACGAAAGGTTCGCTCCAAGTTCGTCGATGATGCTCACCTTCTTCAGCGAGTCGGTCTTTGTTCTCCACTTCATCTCCACATTATTGCTGATGTCGAGGCTGACGCTTCCTGTCTTTCCGCGTCCGGGCACTCCGTAGAGACTACCCTGATAGGGAGAATACTGCACAAGATGCACCTCTCCATCCTCGTCGGTATATGTGTATGAATCGTAGTAGCCGTAGTGTGAATCACCGAAGTCGGGAGCGTAGTTGAACGACAATGTAGGCTTGAAGACATGGCGCACCGTATGTACGCGGCTCTTTGCAAAAGGTCCTACAGGCTGATAGAAACCATAGAGTGTGGTGTTCATACCAACAGACATATTGTAGTTGTAGACGCGGTTGAATCCGTAGACCGTATCCATTGCCGCACGCATCATCTGCGGGTTCCACTCCTGATTGACCTTGTAGGCATACCAACGTTCGGTGTAGTTGAAGCTGGGTGTAAGGTTAATGTAGTCGAACAGCTGGAATGTGGCACTGATAGGTATATTGTGCTTGATACCGTTGCGCCAATCCTTTATCAAGTTTGACTTGAATACCCTATCCTCTTTTGTACTGATGCTGTTGCTCAACTGTCCGCTGTACGACAGCGAGATTTTTTCGTACCAGCGCTCCTCGCCCATCTTCTTTTTGCGCTTGAATGGGTAGAGTCTCGCCAACGACACGTTGAGGCTGGGCGCTGTGAGCGAAACGGTAGAGTCCTGCACATTCTGCGAAGCATTCATGGTACCCGAAATTGTAAGTCCTATTTCGGGGAAGGTGTGAGAGTAGCTCACACTCGAAGTACGCACGCTCTGCGAACTGAGCATCGGGTTGTAAATGCTGTAGAGGTTGGACTTCTCGTAGCTCGATGTAGCGAAGTTCACACTTGCCGAGAAGTTGCTGTTGGGGCTCGCCTTCCTATCCTGACGGTGGCTCCACTGTATTCTGAAGTTCTTGCCTACCGAATAGTCGGGCAGATTCCTCTCGCCCTCCTTTGTAACAAGATAGTTGAAGTCGAAACTGCCTGAATATCTGTAACGCTTGGCGTATGTCGATGCCGCAGCAAGGCCCCACGAGCCTTTAGTGAATATCTCGCCCGTAAGTCTCAGATCCATCTTGTCGCTGATGGCAAAATAGTAACCTCCATCCTTCAGGTAGAATCCGCGCTCCGAGTCATCGCCGTATGTAGGCATGATGAATCCCGAAGAATAACTGCTTGTAAAGGGGAAAAATCCGAACGGAATTGCCAACGGCAGGGGAACATCCTCCACTACAAGATAAGCCGGTCCGAAGACCACATCCTTTTTAGGGCGCACCTTTCCACGTGTCAAGGCAACGTAGAAGTGTGGATGCTCTGCGTCGCAGGTGGTGTACTTTCCGTCTCTGAGGAAGAATGTACCCTCGCTGTCCTTCTTTGCGGCGCTACCCATCATATAGCCATCGCCCTGTTGGGTATATACATTATTTATATAACCTTTTTTCGACTTGAAATTGTAGCTTATCTTATCCGATTCGTAAGGCGTTGCTCCATCCTTGAAGACAGGAAGCCCTATCACACTGCCTGCAGAGTCCTTGCGACCGAAAGCATGCACAATACTGCTGTCCATGTTCATGGAGATGATGCTCGCATCAAGTTCAATCTTGTCGTATGTAACCTTTCCGTTACCGTAGAGGTTGGCGTTTCCGCCCATAATCCACACCATCGAGTCGGACGATTCATACTCCACCGGGGCATCGAGCGGCTCTTTTTTGGCTTTCTCCGCTGTGTCCTTCTTGGACTTCAGCAATGTGTCGACTGCCAAAGTCAATGTATCCACCCCAATGATGGAGTCGCACGAAGCAACATGAGACAACGACGAAATAGCTGTAATCGGTTGCATTACAGCCACAAGCATCATCAATATCAATGAATATCTGAATATATTACTCAAACTATGCTTCAATTCCATCGTTTAAAGTACTCCGTACAATTGGCAAATTTACTAAATAAAAAGGAGTATTTAATAATTTTCGGAGAAAAAAGCACACATATTAACGTTTCAAAGGAAAAGTTTTGCCCACTCCTTCACTTTTTCCTCACTTTCGGGCGAAATTCTCGCCATACTTTCGACCACTTGTTCAAAAGTGCGCGACTTATGCAGATACTTCACCTTCGAAAAGAATTTGTCGGCAAAGCATACAATCTGCTCCTCCAATGTTTCGGGCAACATATCCTGTGCAGGAAGCGGCCACCCCGATGCAATAATCCTCTCCTTTGTCAATCCCGTACCCGTATGGCGTTCACACACGCGTGCATGGCGCGGAAGTCCCTCCTTTCTCAGAAGTTCAGCACCCAAATAGCCATGGCAGATATAAGGAGCATCACCCACACAACCAATATCGGGCGCAGAGGTCATGAAAATACCTATATCATGCAGCATAGCCGCCTCTTCTATAAACCTCAAGTCGAGACCAAGTTCAGGGTGCCTGCCGGCCATCTCCAATGCAAAATCGGCCACCATGCGACTATGTTTCAACAGAATTTGTTTACAATCATTATCCTCAGGATAATATTTATCGAGAATTACTGAATAATCCATAAAAACTAATTATTTTTGTCATCTACTGCAAAGATACTAACAAACGAGCGAGAAACATGAAGTTTACTTCAATGTTTTTCACAGCGAGTGCAGTATATCTTAGCCGTTACGGCAAAGATACAAACAAACGAGCGAGATAAACAAAGTTTAACTTTGTTATTTCACAGCGAGTGCAGGGTATCTTCGCCATTACGGCAAAGATAACTTTGCTGCATAACAATATTTTGAAACAGAATACCCCGGAGGGGTAACATTGTGTAGCGTAGGCTGTGAGGCCTACGGATGCAGGAACATACAGCCTCAGCCCCGGAGGGGCGAAATTATGAACAGCTGATTTTATTACTGTTTCGCCCCTTCAGGGCTGTGTGTTTGTTGTGCATTTACATAGCCCTTACGGACTATGCTATATAGTTTCTCCCTTTCAGGGCTTTAAGAGCAGGAACTGTTTTTGATTTGTTGAGCTATAAGCAACTCTCCCTCTTGGATAAGAGGGAGTACCCGAATGGGGGAGGGAGTTTGACCGAAAACACAAGCAAAAGTTCAAACTCCTCCGGCCTGACGGCCACCTCCTCTTCAAGCTAATCTTTGTACACATCTTTTTGTTTAATTCAGCTATGCTATATGTTTAAATATCAACATTGTAACTTGTGTATATCGTTGAATATTAGTATCTTTGTATATGTAACACTAATATTTTTGAGACTTTAAATATAGATGCCAGAATAGTCAGAAGAGCTAATGCCTTTCTTTCAAAAATAATA
>JAFYLO010000070.1 GCA_017557045.1 Bacteroidaceae bacterium
CCTCGCGTAGTATGGTTTATTGTAGTACGATGGGTTAAGAACCCCCTCCGAACTTTTTTCTCGGAAAAAAGTTCTCGTCCCCCTTTAAGAGGGACAGCTTTTTAAGTTTCTTATTTTAAAGAGATTAGCAAAATATAAAAAAATGAAAGATGTGTCCAAAGATTAGCTTAAAGTGGGACAACTTTTCAAGTTACTTATTTCCACCGACATTGCAATGCAACGTTGCATTTTAGGTAATATATTTGATAAACATATTATTCAATATCAATATTGTCATATTTTTTCACACGCACTACGATTAAGGGAACTATAGAACAAAGAAGTATTCAAATCAAAAAACAACATCCACCCTCACGCAATTCTGTGTGTGTCCAACATCAATTCACATACACTGTCGGGAAATATTCATCGAAGAGAGCCTTTGCCGCATCCAATTGTTCGGGGGTATTCTCTTTTACACCTGCAAGTTTATACTCTTTGCCCATTGCAGCATACTTGTGTACACCCAATGTGTGGTAAGGAAGTATCTCCACACGTTGCAACATCTTATAACCGCCAAAATGGTTGCCCAGCGAACGTATATCCTCCTCTATGGCACTGTAACCGGGTACAAGTACATAGCGCAACCAGAAGGGCTTTCCTACGCTTTCGAGCCATTCAGCCGTGCGCAATGTCTGTTCATTGCTGCGTTCGGTGAGCAATTTGTGGCGCTCGGGATTGAATTGTTTGACATCGAGCAGTATAAGGTCGGCAATGGTGAATAGCTCTTTTACATCGTCGTTGAATATGCTGCCGTTGGTGTCCACACAGATGTGTATGCCACACTCCTTGAGCCTGCGAAAGAGAGGAATAAGTTCCTTTGCCTGCACCGTTGGTTCGCCGCCGCTGAATGTTACACCGCCCTTTTTACCGAAGAACGGCTTTTGATTCAGAGCCATCTTGAGTATCTCTTCGGGAGCTGTCTCCTTGCTCTCTCCTTTAAGATCTATTGTGTCGGGGTTGGCACAGTAGAGGCAACGGAAATTGCAACCTTGCAGAAAGACTACAAGGCGCAGGCCGGGGCCGTCGAATGTGCCCATTGATTCGTATGAGTGTACGCGTATCATATTTAAAAAGCTTCTTATCTTTCTAAAAACAGGGGTACACAAAACAATGTGTTCCGCGTACCCCCTACATTATTATTAACTTCTTATCTTTTACATCTTCTCGTGGAAGCTGCGCGAGATTACTTCTAGCTGGTGCTCGCGGCTCAGCTTGATGAAGTTCACCGCATATCCCGACACTCGGATTGTGAGCTGGGGATATTTTTCGGGGTGCTCCATTGCGTCGAGCAGCATTTCGCGGTTGAGCACGTTCACATTAAGGTGGTGTGCACCCTTTGTGAAGTAACCGTCCATCATTGTTACAAGATTCTCGATACGTGTCTCTTCATCTACGCCGAGCGACTTGGGAATAATGGAGAATGTGTTGCTTATACCATCCTGTGAGTCGCGGTAGCGCAATTTTGCCACCGAACTGAGCGATGCTATTGCTCCGTTCTTGTCGCGGCCGTGCATGGGGTTGGCACCGGGAGCGAAGGCTACACCCTTCTCGCGTCCGTCGGGAGTAGCACCGGTCTTCTTACCGTACATTACATTTGAAGTAATGGTGAGCAGAGAGAGTGTGGGGCACGCACCTTTGTATACAGGGTGTTTCTTGAGTTCTTCGTTGAAGAAGTATACAAGGTCTACACCCAGATGGTCAACACGGTCGTCGTCGTTACCGAAGCAGGGGAAATCATTCTCAATCTCGAAGCCCTCAGTGAGACCAATCTCGTTACGCTTAGCTGTTACCTTGCCGTATTTGATTGCCGAGAGAGAGTCGAGCACGATAGAGAGTCCTGCAACACCGTATGCGAGGTTAATCTGAGGATTGGTGTCGATGAGCGCCATCTGTGCTTTCTCGTAGTAGTATTTGTCGTGCATGTAGTGGATGATGTTCATCGCATCGCTATATACGCGTGCTACCTGCATAAGCACCTTCTTGTAGTTGCTGAGCACCTCTTCGTAGTTGAGAAGCTCGCCTGTGAGTACGGGGATGTTCTCCACCATCACTGTACCTGTATTCTCGCAGCGTCCGCCGTTGATTGCAAGCAACAGGGCCTTTGCGAAGTTACAGCGCGCACCGAAGAACTGTATCTGCTTTCCGATAGCCTGGTAAGATACACAGCAGGCAATACCGTAGTCGTCGCAGTTGCGCACCTCGCGCATGAGGGTGTCGTTCTCGTACTGGATTGATGATGTATCGATTGACACCTTTGCACAGAACTCCTTGAAACCGTCGGGAAGTTCGGGGCTCCACAGCACTGTCATATTGGGTTCGGGCGAGGGGCCGAGGTTGTAAAGTGTCTGCAAGAAGCGGAACGAGGTCTTTGTAACCTTTGTGCGTCCGTCGTTGAAGCGGCCGCCGATGGCCTCTGTTACCCATGTGGGGTCGCCTGCGAAGATGTCGTTGTAAGACTGCATGCGCAGGTGGCGGACCATACGCAGTTTGATTACAAACTGGTCGATAAGTTCCTGTGCGAATGTCTCGTCAATGTTGCCCTTGTCAAGGTCATACTGTATGTAGATGTCGAGGAACGAGGATACGTTTCCGAGCGACATTGCAGCTCCGTCCTGCTCCTTTACGGCTGCAAGGTAGGCCATGTACACCCACTGCACAGCCTCCTGTGCGCTTGTAGCGGGGCGGCTGAGGTCGAGTCCGTAGTACTCGCCCATTATCTTCATTTCGTTAAGAGCCTTTATCTGCTCAGCAACCTCTTCGCGCAAACGGATGGTCGCGTCGCTCATGGGGCTTGTAAGTTTCTTAAGGTCCTCTTTCTTTGCCTCTATCAGACGATCGGTACCATAGAGCGCCAAACGACGGTAGTCGCCGATGATACGGCCACGGGCATAGTTATCGGGAAGACCGGTGAGGAAGCCGAGTGAACGGAACTTACGGATCTCCTCAGTGTATGCGTCGAATACACCATCGTTGTGTGTCTTGCGGTAGTGATAGAAGATGTCCTTAACCTTTTCGTCCACTTCAACGCCGTTTTCGAGACATGCCTTTTCTACAACCTTGATGCCTCCGTAGGGTTTGATGGCACGTTTCAGCAGCTCGTCTGTCTGAAGACCTACGATAAGTTCATTCTCGCGGTCGATGTATCCTGCCTTGTGGGAGGTGATTGTGGAAACTGTTACATTATCGAGTGAACGTACACCGTTGTTGGCACGCTCCTCTTCGAGCGCTTTCAGGCATTCGTTCCATACTTTTTTTGTTCTTTCTGTGGGGCCTGCAAGGAATGATGCATCGCCCTCATAGGGAGTGAGGTTTGTCTGTACAAAATTCGATACATTAATCTCTTTAGTCCAGAGTCCCTCTTTAAACATGTTGTTCATTTCCATAGTATTAAAAAAAACCTGTGCAAAGGTACGAATTTTTACGCAGTCGGCATATATAATTTATGTATAATATACATAAAAATTACTTCTCCCATTTCACCCATGCAGCATTCTGCTCCGACGAGCCTACCACTGCATCAACAAACTGCATACCCTCTATACCGTCCTCTATCGAGGGGTAGTCGAGACAACACTCCGACGGTTCGCGTTGCTCGGCATCGGCCATCAGGGTGAGTGCGAAATTTCTGTACAGATTGGCAAAGGCTTCTATGAATCCTTCAGGGTGTCCGCCGGGCACACGCGAATTGTGTTGAGCTGCGGGAGACACGATGCTCGCAGTAGCAGTACGGATAACCTCAGCCACTCCATCTACAGGGCGGAATATCATTGTATTGGGGGTATCCTGACGCCATTCGAGACCTCCCTTTTCGCCGTATATTCTGATATTCAAGCCATTTTCTACACCCGCACACACCTGCGAAGCGCTGAGCAGACAACGGGCACCATCCTCGTAACGTATCATCACCGTTCCATCATCGTCCAACAGACGTCCGGGGACAAAGGAATTGAGTTCGGCACAAAGTTCCTTCACCTTCAGTCCGGTAATGTAATTTGTCAAATGGAAGGCGTGTGTGCCTATGTCGCCCATGCAACCGGCCTTTCCCGAACGTGCAGGGTCTACGCGCCATGCAGCCTGTTTGTTTACGGCGGCACAGTCTGTAGAGAGCCACCCCTGCGGATACTCCACAAAGACACGACGAATCTTTCCCAAATCTCCGCGCTTCACGCGGTAACGTGCCTCCTTCACCAGCGGATATCCACTGTATGTGTGGGTAAGCAGTATGCGACGGCCTGTGCGTGCCGCAATTTCGGCAAGGCTTTTTGCCTCGTCCAGCGAGTATGTTACAGGTTTGTCGAGCGCTACATGGAAGCCTGCCTCCATTGCCATTGCAGCGGGTGCATAGTGCAGATGATTAGGGGTAACGATGCAAAGGAAATCCATGCGTTCGCCTTCGGGGAGTGCAGCCTCCTTTTCTATCATTTCCTGATAAGAAGTATATACGCGCTCTTTGGGCAGAAACAGTTCGCCACCTGTCTGCGCCGATTTTTCGGGGTTCGAGCTGAAGCAGCCACACACAAGTTCAATAAGGCCGTCCAAATTGGCAGCAATGCGATGTACGGGGCCTATAAAAGAGCCGGGGCCTCCGCCCAGCATACCCATTTTGATTTTCTTTTTCATAGTATAAATCTGTTAAGGGAGGTTCTATAAATTAGTAATTTAATATTCTTTGTAGGGTGGGGCCCAGTTTCGGCCGCTTTTGGCTTTATTTTTGCATCTTTCTGATATTTGTTCAGTTGCGATGCCCGCATCGCGCCCTTACAAACATCAAAAATCTACTAAAAATAAAACTCAAAATCGTCGCGACCTAATTTGTAGAACCACCCTTAAATTTCTTTTTTCACTATCAGTTTGGAAAATAGAATATATTTCTACGACGATAAAGTTAGTTATTTTTTTTATCACATAGGTATATTCGGTTAAATTTTATAAAAAAAGACATCGGCAGGTTGCAAATACAACCACCGATGCCTTTTGCCGACTATTACTTTGACACCACGAGAACGGTGTAAGAATATCCTGAAATATTGCAAGCCAATTTTTCGCCGCTACCCAACGTGCGCTTTACAGGCACAATCTTTGTCGGATTTTCGGGGCTGTTTACATCTTTCAACGGCGCAGAGAGGGTAAGCGTATAAGCCTCGCCCACATTGCCGAATCCCGAAAGGTCAAATTCCGCATCAACTGCCTTTTCGCCAATATTGGCAATGTGCAACACCATCTTGTTGCCATCCTCGCTACGCGTGGCTGTAACATCCAACTGCGAAGCGGCACCATCCACGTTGCACTCTACCAGTAGAGGCAAATGGTTCTGCGATGCCATCTGTTGCGCATAATAGGGAGGCATTCCCCACACCTGAGAGGGGGTGAAGAATATCTGTCCCTGATCCCATCCATTGTCATTCTGTTTGTATGGCTGCAGAGCATTTGCCGCACATGAAGTCAACACAAAGTCGCCCATGCGTCTTACAGCATTCTGCAACGTAACGTGTCCGAGAGCACGCTGCATATTGTGTGTCCAGCCGTTCTCTTCGAAAATAGCACATTTCATAGTGGTGTTCGGGTTCCACTTATGGAAAAGCTCCTTCATGCGACGCAACTCATTTTCGACATCCTCACCGGCAGAGAGCGCATCGGCCAATGGATGGTAATCCCAATAATCGGCCTTGCCGTCAAGTGCTTTAAAGAGTCTTTCGCTGTTGGGCGATTCAGGGCGCCACCACGCAGTTATTACCAGTTTAACCGAGGGATCCTTGCTCTTTATGGCATCGTGCAACAGATTGAAACGTTCTATGTATTCATCGTATACGGCAGGATTGTCCCCGCTGTACATAACCTCTTCGTTACCAATGCCGATATATTTGACACCGTAAGGTTTGGGGTGACCGTTCTTTGCGCGCATCTTACCCCACTTGGTTTTTGTAGAGCCGTTGAGATATTCTATCATATCAGCCGCATCTTCAGGCGTTTCAAATATGTTCATCGCAAAAGAGGGTGTAAAGCCGGCCGCTTCACAGAATTTCAAGAAATCCTCGATACCGAATCCGTTTGTCGAGTATCTGTACCAATGCCCTCTGTATGGCGGGCGCTTATCGACATCGCCAATCATCTTTTTGAAACGATACCCATTCACATTAATCATTGTGCCACCATAGCGCAGGAATGTAAGCCCCTGTTCAACCATAGCCTGAGAAATATCATTGCGGTAGGGCAACCCTTTGAAACGGTCGGCACCGGTTGTCATTAGCGTAACCTGATCTACCTTTATAGCACCGGGGGCGTTGATATATATGGCCATACGGGCATTCTTGTCATCGGCATTGGATTTAAGGGTGAAGCGATGGCGTTTCCACTCTTTTGAAAGGGCGCCAATCTCACAGCGGGCATACTCGTTCTTGCCGTCTGCACTTTCGAGCGTCACAATCACCTTACCGTTGTATGAAATGTTTTTCAGATAAAAGCGTCCCTCGAATTTCTGTCCTTTACGTACAGCAATGCCCCAACGGTTGAGACTTGCATTTGCAATACCCACTGCACCCTTGCCTGAGACAAATTCAATCAACTGTGAATTTTCACCATTGTAGGCATCATCGCTGTCAAGCGCATATGAGCATTTTGCATCACCCTGCACTATTGCGTCCCATTGTAAACTTACACTCTTCGGGGTGCTTGCAGTGAAAGGAACCTCTTTGCCATCTATTTTGAAGTTTGCAAAGCGGGTATCTGCGTTCCACACCCTGACAGCCACATTTCCTTTAAGCAATTCAGCGTCAGAGATATTGAATCTGCATATATTCTTATTATTCAACAACACTTCTACTTTTCCGTTGTTTATACACGCTTTCAGGTTGTTCCACTCCGTCGGGATACAATCTACGTTAATGTCGGCATAATGCGCCCAATTGTTTTTATGCCGTCCTATGGTAACCATTTTGCCATCGGATGACAAACTCACTTCGTAACCATAAAAACTGTCGGCGCCTACACGCGGACGTGATACTGAGAGTAATAGTCCGGCATTATTGCCACTGCTTCCCATTTTGTCGAATTTAATATCAACCTCCACTGTTCCGTTGCTTATGACATCTTTGTTACAGACAAGTTTGGAACCATTATGCGCTGCCGAAAACAGTTCACCACCGTTGACACTCCATTTACCGGCATAAACATCGAAAAAGTCAAATTCCGGGTTGGGAACAGGTTCCTCAAAACTCTCTCCAAAAATCTTCTGGTCGTAAAGACCACCGTAAATTTCGTGATTCACATCCTCTATACACGAACCGTAGAGGTAAGGAGTAATCTTTTGCTCCACCTTGCCGGCATCTACTCTAATGACGCTCCTTTCGACCTGCGCCTCTGAAAAGAGCGGAGCAACTGCCAATAAAATGGCAAAAAACAGTTTTTTCATATTGTATTGTTTTAATTGATGTTACAATTGTATATAAGTTTTAAACATTTTCTGATATTTCTGCATTAATGACAAATATATCAACATTCCAACAACATCCATGAAGCAGCCTATTCTATATATATCCAATTGGTCTGCTTATCCCTGCTGAAGTACCCCCAAATGTAAAGAGGCAATGTAAAAAAACGATTCTTTATATAACCGTATCCAAACTCTCCCATATCCAAATAGGCAGCATTTGTACTGCGCTTGCTGCACTCAGATGCAAAGTCGGACATTGTCATCGGATAATTGGACTGCAATATAAAAACCCCGTCCCTGTCCTTGCACAAAGCCCTGCGTACAGCCTTGCGTGTATCGTGGAACTTCATAGGTTTTGAATTATACACTAATGTCAACTGCTGAAAGCCATTGTCAGCCATCCAATTCTTGCTGATATAGAACATATTCCCTTTTAAAGAGACTTTCAACTTCATCGTTTTGTTCGCGTCATAGTTTTTTCCGTTAATCCTATAAGCGCCAAGAATACGGCCCTTTTCGTCAGTAAAGGCGGCAGGCAGACACATTTTTGCAGTTTCGGGCCTTTTGTCAGTCCATTTCAATTCACCTTCAGGCAAATCGTATCTGGTTACCGTATGTGCAAAATGCCAACACGTGCAACCTATGACAATTAAAGCAATGATTATCAGAATCCGTTTCATGTAGTTTTCTGCTTCAAGACAAAGATACATACAAACGAGCGAGATAAACAAAGTTTGCTTTGTTATTTCACAGCGAGTGCAGTATATCTTCGAGATTTATCTCAAAGATAAGGACAAACGAGCGAGAAACATGAAGTTTACTTCAATGTTCTTCACAGCGAGTGCAGTGTATCTTCGAGGTTTACCTCAAAGATAGAGATATTCTGTGTGAACTACAAGTATTTCGCAATACAACCCACGTTCCGCTAATCCACCTTACAAAAATCACAAACAAAAAGCCCTTGTCCGTGTTATCTTCTCAATAAACCGTTCAAAGACAGATATATGGATAAAAAATTTCTTACCAATGAGGTGGGTGCGCCTGTTGCCGACAACACAAATTCCCTAACAGCGGGAGCGCGCGGCGCACTGTTGCTCGAAGATAACTGGCTGATAGAGAAACTTGCACATTTCGACCGCGAGGTTATTCCCGAACGACGGATGCATGCCAAAGGAAGCGGTGCTTTCGGGCATTTCACCGTCACAAACGATATTACCCGATATAGTTGCGCCTCGCTATTCTCTTCGGTAGGCAAAAAGACCGAACTCTTCATGCGCTTCTCCACCGTAGCCGGAGAGCGAGGAGCGGCAGATGCCGAGCGCGACATACGCGGCTTCGCCATAAAGTTTTACACAGACGAGGGCAATTGGGACCTTGTCGGCAACAACACCCCGGTATTTTTCCTGCGCGACCCTCTGCACTTCCCCGACCTCAACCACGCCATCAAGCGCGACCCGCAGACCAATCTGCGCTCTCCGCAAAGCAATTGGGACTTTTGGACGATGTTGCCCGAAGCGCTGCACCAGATAACCATAGTCATGTCGGACAGGGGTATCCCCGCATCTTATCGACACATGCACGGCTTCGGTTCGCACACCTACAGCCTGGTAAACAGCGAAGGTGTGCGTGTGTGGGTGAAATTCCATTTCATCACCCAACAGGGCATCAGAAACCTCTCCAACGCTGAGGCTGCCGACATAATAGCAAAAGACAGGGAGAGCCACGGACGCGACCTTTTCGAAGCTATTGAGCGAGGCGACTTTCCCCGATGGAAAATGCGCATACAGGTGATGACCGAGAAACAGGCGGCAGCCTACCGCGAAAATCCATTCGACATCACCAAAGTGTGGAGGCATAGTGAATTTCCTCTCATTGAGGTTGGAATCTTAGAACTCAACCGCAACCCCGACAACTATTTTGCGCAGGTGGAGCAGGCTGCATTCAACCCTTCGCACATTGTGCCGGGAATTGGGCTCTCTCCCGACAAACTGTTGCAAGGCAGACTCTTCTCCTACGGCGATGCGCAGCGTTACCGCCTCGGTGTCAATCACGACCAGATACCGGTGAACAGGGCAAAATGTCCGGTGCATAGTTTCCATCGCGACGGACAGATGCGTGTGGATGGCAACGAGGGACCGCGCAAAGGCTATTCACCCAACAGCATAGGTGAGTGGCAGGTAAAGGAGACAATGGCTACCTATTCGCCTTCCGAGGGTGCATCCATGCGCTACAATCCTTACGAAGACAGAAGCGACGACTGTTTCTACCAGCCGGGCGACCTCTACCGTCTGATGACCGAGGATAAACGCCGAC
This sequence comes from Bacteroidaceae bacterium, assembly GCA_017557045.1. Lineage (GTDB taxonomy): Bacteria > Bacteroidota > Bacteroidia > Bacteroidales > Bacteroidaceae > HGM04593. The sequence continues at coordinate 9,785 of JAFYLO010000070.1, forward strand.
TGCTCATCGAGAACACTGCCGCCGACATAATGCCTGTAAGCGACAACATCAAGTATCGCCATGCGGCACACTGCTTCCTTGCCGACCGAGAATATGGCACACGCATTGCCGAGGCTCTATCATTGAATATAGAGGAGGTGAAACGGCTCGCTTCGCTTAGCGAAAAGGAGCGCCTGCAACAGACAGCAACGCATGTATAATTTTCATTGGGAGACTTAGAAGCACTCTCTATTATAACCGATACCACACAGAAATCCCTGAGTTGTCCATTGAAAGACAACTCTGGGATTTTGGAATTATTAGTGTCTGGTAAATTTTTATTCTGCTCATGTTTTGAACTCCTCCGTCTTCAAAAACATTGTTTTTGAATCCACCTCCCCTTTAAGGGCAGGAACTTTTTAGAATAGTTTTTTATCCATTGAAGGATGGGGGCGTACTTTTTAGGTATAATATCGCATAATCATTTATTTTTATTACGGACATTACTGCCCGGATTTATACCTAAAAATTTCGTAATTATATTCTTTTTTATAAGGATTCATCTTTTTTTGTTTAAAATCTGAAACCCATTGTTTACCGTTATACATAGCTATATGCCCCCAAAAATGCTCTTTACTATTTTCAATAACTACAATATCTCCTTTTTGAGGAATATAGTTTTCAATAGAAATTTTATTAAATCCGTAATATGGAAGGATATGTTTATAAAACCATGCTGGATAAATTCCAATGGAACATCCTCCTGAGTGCATCGCACGCATAACATACCAAGCACAACAACATCTGGATGATGTTTCTGCTTTTTCTGTTATAGTTTTACATGCTTTTTCTATATTATAGGTGTACATTTGGCTATGACAAATATAAACAAAAAGAATTACTAAACTTACGATTAAAAATTTTTTCATATTACTTATCTGTTTTATTAAAAATATAAGAAGTTCCTAAGTCTCTCATATCCTATGCATATTTATTAGTAGTTCCAGGTATCCATCCCTATAAAGAAGATCCTAAAATCTCTTCAGCATCTGAACCGCTAAAAGTAGGTCTTAATATTTTCTTTTTAGAAGCTTCAGATAAACCTGCTTTTATAGTATTATAAGCGCCAGTAGCACATGTATTTGAAATGCGGGAAGTAAATAACAAGGCATGCCCTAATTCATTTAGGGCGCCATCTTCGCCGTAAATTAAAGAAATGTCATTTTCTTCATAACGTTGAAATTTTAGAGTGTTATTAAAATAGTTTTCACTCTATAATGTCGCTACGAAGAAAAGGTAACCGCTTAAACGAAAAATAGCTTATTCAGGGGAAAAAGTCCTTAAAAATACATTATTATTTCGCGTGCCCAGCCCAGCGGGTCTGTGAGGATACGCAGAGGGTATTCAAAAAATATTCTGCCGACAGCCTTCAGCACTCCGCCCTTCGGAGTAGCAAGAATGACAGATGCCACCGCAAGGTGTGTGAATGAAAGAAACGAAACAGACCTTGCAATGCCGCAGTTCTCAATATCGGACTGCGTGAGACGTGTCTGCTTTATGAATGAATGGAGATGAAATGCATAAGTAAACGCAATCAGCGCATCAAATATTATCATATAGTGGCTATCGCCGGCAAACCTGAACGGAAATATCATGAATGTATATATAGGTATGCAATAAGGCGATAAAGTGATAGGGATATACCCGATTCCATATTTACCCGGCTTGTAATTCACATAGCATTCTCTGCCCTTGACCACAAATTCGCTGATTTTCTTGAAAAACAACAAGGCCATAAGCGTATGTGTCAACTCGTGAGTGAACTTCATGAGCCAATTCAGATTATGACTGATTTTGAAGACAACAACAGTTATGGCAAACAGACCGTATGCAGCAAAACCGGCAAACAGACCTACATAATTTCCTGTGTGCCGCCAATCACAACCTATCCTCACCCACATATCAATGGCGTTCTTGGCAAGAGATGTTATAAAAACGCCCAAGAAAAGAACTGTCAACAGACCGAATAATGAGGTAAATGCTATATAGCCGATTTTGCCAAGTCTTTCCTTCATCACTCCTCTGTATCGTCATCAACATCCAAAGCAGCCATACAGTAGCCGTCGCCTGCATTGTTTCTCTCGTTATCAATCAACTCTCTGAGCGCAGCTCTCTCTACGGCATTGCGAATAACCTCTTCGGCAAACTCGTCATTTTCAATAATACGGGCGGCCAATTCCTTGATCTTATTCATACACTTACTCTTTTTAGCCTTGACGGAATCGGCATTACGCATACCCAAAATGCCTGCAATCTCATCCATAGGCTTATGGTTCCAATAAAAATGTTTCAGAAGATTCCTGCACTCCGATGGAATCATATCCAGGATTTTGTCCAGAAATTCGTTCTGCATTTGCTGCTTTTCATCTACGGTAATGTCAGCATCTTCCTCACTACTATAATGTAGAGTAAGCGAAGAGGTAACCGCATCGTCCAAATTTTGTGCAGTTTTTTTACGAACCATGTTGCATGCCGTCAGTTTGCCTATCTGCACAAGATAGCTGAACAGAGCGCCCTCACGACTACTCACCACACTGCCACTTTTCACCTTTTGCATCAACACAATCAGCGACTCCTGAAAGATATCCTCGATATCTTCGTCAGAAATCCTATCAACAAATGCCTGTACCAAAATTGAAGCGAATCCCGGCCTCATCTCTCTGCAGATGTACCTCCAGGCACGCTCATCGTTCTGCACTATCCCGAATATAAGTTGTGAATCTGTCATATTTTATGTTTTCCGGCGAATTCAACTTGCTGACGGTATCAAACCCCGGCTTGTTAAAAGCGCCTCTGTTTTGGTTGATTGAATGGGATTATTCTATAGCCTTTTATGCGAGATATAAAATGCTGTTTATATCAGATACCTTACTGCTATATCCCCCGTGTCGGATGCAAAAATAGTCAAAAAAACGCAAGACGGCATAGGAAACTGCCTTTTATTTTAGAGGGGTTCTATCTTGGACGATTTTTGTTTTAAGAGGAGGGGCAAATCAGCTATTTAAACGGTTTCTAAATCTACATTCCATACACAAATCCTTCCGTCCTTAAAACCTTCAAACCCTTATAAACAGAAATAAAATGTAGAAAAGGTGAAGAGCATCTGTTGGAACAATAGAACTGTACTAAGAAGCTGTTTGAATTTTATTAAAAAATATAATGATTATGCGATATTATACCCAAAAGAATAGTTTTAACTCTTTAAACTATTGAATTTAAATCAATAAACTCTCCCTCTTGGATAAGAGGAACATTGCGTAATAAGCAATGTTTGCGACGACGGGAGCTTTAGCTCCCCAAAGTACCGAATTGCCGCGCCTCAAAATGAATAGAAAATAACAAAAAAGAACATTGAATATGCTTAACGAAAAACTCTATAGCACAGCGGTTTAGCATTTTGTTATATAGAAGGAGTGCCGAACGCAAAGTGAGGCTTAGAAAGGGGGAG
>JAFYLO010000071.1 GCA_017557045.1 Bacteroidaceae bacterium
GTGAACTTGAAGTAGCGGCAGGACATCATCTGATTCTGTCCCACATCGGTAACAAGTATTGCGCTGTTGCCTGTAGCTTCGCTCACCTTGCGTGCAACCTCTCCCATTCTTATGGGGCCGCCGTCGGGGGTGAGTGCAGGGCGTACAACCTTCTCCTCCTCAATCTTCTCATACTCTTCAAATGTGTCGAGCCACTCTTTGCGGTCGCACTCTTTGAGTAGGGCTGTAATGAGAGGAAGTGTCTCCTTGCAGTCTCCTACGATGGGTATGTCGGCATGTACATTCTTGTTTATCTCCGAGGGGTCGATGTCGAGGTGTATCACTTTGGCCTGTTTGGCATATGTCGACAGGATGCCTGTTACTCGGTCGCTGAAGCGCATACCAACTGCTATGAGCACATCGCAGTTGTTGGTGTTTACGTTGGGGCCCAGGTTTCCGTGCATTCCGAGCATACCCTTGTTCAAGGGGTGGTCGCTGGGAAGCGCCGAGAGACCAAGCAGTGTCCTTCCGGTGGGAAGATTGCCTTTCTCTATAAACGCCTTGAGCTCTTCGTGTGCATTGCCCAATTCAACACCTTGTCCGACGAGAACCAGGGGACGTGCAGAGCGGTTGATTATTTCAGCTGCCTCTGCTATAGCCTTTTCGTCGGGCTTGTGGTAGGGTACATAGCTTCTTACGAAATCTACAATTGCAGGTTCGTATGCGGCTTTTGCAGTCTGTGCATTTTTTGTGAAGTCGAGGACAACGGGGCCGGGGCGTCCTGTGCGTGCAATGTAGAATGCACGTGATATTGCCCAGGGTATATCTTCGACGCTTCTTATCTGGTAGCTCCATTTTGATATGGGCTGTGTTACTCCCACAAGGTCTACTTCCTGGAAGAAGTCTGTGCCGAGGACAGAAGACATTACCTGTCCTGCGATTACCACGATGGGGGTACTGTCAAGCATTGCGTCTGCTATACCTGTGAGGGTGTTTGTTGCGCCGGGGCCGCTTGTTACTATACATACTCCTACTTTGCCGGATGAGCGCGCGTAACCTTGAGCTGCGTGCACAGCTCCCTGCTCGTGGCGCACAAGTATCTGTTTGAAGTCCTCTTTGTGGTCGTACAGTGCGTCAAACACCGGCATTATTGAACCGCCGGGATAGCCAAAGATGGTGTCTACCTGCTCGTTCTTCAGTGAGCGCATCAAGGCTTCGGCACCTCTGATAATTTCTTTTTCCATGGTTTCCGGTTTTGTTGTTTGTTATTATTCTATAATCCTTACGCCGCCCTTGTCTGCCGAACTTACCATGTTGGCATACGCCTTGAGGCTCTTGGGGATTACCCTGTCGCGTGTCATGGGGAACATTTCGCGTGCGTCGAGCTCCTCATCGGTAAGTTTTACGTTTATTGTGCGGTTGGGGATGTCTATTTCTATGATGTCGCCATCGCGCAGTTTGCCTACATTGCCGCCTGCAGCTGCTTCGGGTGAAATGTGTCCGATGCTGAGGCCCGATGTTCCGCCGCTGAAGCGTCCGTCGGTGATGAGGGCACACTCTTTGCCAAGATGGCGTGATTTTATGTAAGAGGTGGGGTAGAGCATCTCCTGCATACCGGGGCCGCCTTTGGGGCCTTCGTAGATGATGACTACTACATCGCCTGCCTGAACCTTACCGCCGAGGATGCCCTCTACGGCAGCATCCTGTGAGTCGAATACCTTTGCGGTACCGCTGAACTTCCAGATGCTTTCGTCTACGCCGGCTGTCTTCACTACGCATCCGTCCTTTGCTATGTTGCCGAAGAGGATTGCGAGGCCGCCGTCCTTTGAGTAGGCGTGTTCAAGATCGCGGATGCAACCGTTTTCGCGGTCGGTGTCGAGCGATTCCCATACTGTGCTCTGCGAACCCATTACGTTGCTGAATACGTTTGCGGGTGCAGTTCCGTATATGCGTGCTGCCTCTGCGTCTATATTCTCGCCGAGTATGCTGTACTTTGCAATGTCTTCGCCGAGTGTGGCTCCGTCGACGCGCTTTACATCAGTGTAGAGCAGGCCGCCTTTGGCCAGTTCGCCGAGGATGCCGAGGATGCCGCCTGCGCGTCCGCAGTCCTCGATACTGTATTTTGCTGTGTTGGGCGCGAGCTTGCACAAGCAGGGTACACAGCGGCTGAGCTTGTCGATGTCCTCCATCTTGAAGTCTACACCTGCCTCCTGTGCCACTGCGAGCAGGTGGAGGATGGTGTTTGTGGAACCGCCCATTGCAATGTCGAGTGTCATTGCGTTGAGGAATGCCTCGCGTGTGGCAATGCTCTTGGGAAGCACGCTCTCGTCGCCCTCTTCGTAGTATTTGTATGCATTCTCTACGATGAGCTTTGCCGCGTCTTTCATCAACTGCTCGCGGTTGGTGTGTGTGGCGAGGATTGTGCCGTTGCCGGGCAATGAGAGACCGATGGCTTCGGTGAGTGAGTTCATGGAGTTCGCTGTGAACATTCCCGAACAGCTTCCGCAGCCGGGGCATGAACGTCTCTCAACCTCGGCGAGTTCTTCGTCCGATACGGATGTGTCGGCGCCTTTTATCATTGCCGAGATAAGGTCGAGCTTCTGTCCTTTGTACTTTCCTGCCTCCATGGGGCCGCCGGATACAAAGACAGTGGGGATGTTCAGGCGCATGGATGCCATGAGCATTCCCGGAGTAATCTTGTCGCAGTTCGAGATACAGACAAGAGCGTCAACCTTGTGGGCGTTGCACATATATTCAACGCTGTCGGCGATGATGTCGCGTGAGGGGAGCGAATAGAGCATTCCGTCGTGTCCCATTGCGATACCGTCGTCGATGGCGATGGTATTGAATTCAGCTGCATAGCAGCCGAGTTTCTCAATCTCTTTCTTTATGAGCTGTCCTGCTTCGTGCAGGTGTGTATGTCCGGGTACAAGTTGGGTGAATGAGTTTGCGATGGCGATGATGGGCTTGCCGAACATCTCGCGTTTCATTCCGTTGGCTATCCACAGAGCTCTTGCTCCGGCCATTCTTCTACCTTCGGTGCATTGTGCACTGCGTAATTTGTTTTTCATACTATTTTATACCAAAAAACCTTTCTCAAACAATGAGAAAGGCCTGTAATTTATTTATTTATAAATGCACAGCCGTTCTCTCCTCTTAGTCGGTTAGGATCACTTCCACTCTAAAGCACTGACAAGAAAGGCTGTTTACGGTCATGGTTCAATGTTCTGATTTTAAATTCATGCAAATATAGTCTCTTTTTTTAGCATGGCAAAAAAATATGGATAAAATTAACCTATTTAATGCGAGTTCTATATAAATTTTTAAAGAAGTAATGAACTGTCAAATAGAAATTTCGGTGACTTTGTTGTCGTTTAACGTAATGTCTGTCGTGTATTTTACAGCTGTAATATTGTAAAGGTTTTTGCTAATTCTACGATATTCAGACGGTTGAATTGAATGGAATATCTCTTTTCGTGTCGAGTTGACGTCTCATTTCTAAAAATATTGTATCTTTGTCAATTAAAAAAATCCAAACACGATGAATATCAACAAATCTTTTTTGCGCAGACTGGTTATGGCCTTAGTGGTTGTGGCCGGTGTTATATTGCCACAGAGTGCAGTGGCGCATATAGTAAAGGGTAGGGTGACTGATGCTATTACAGGTGAAGCGCTTATTGCTGCCGCTGTGAAGGTGGTGGAACTCCCGGGAGTAGGTGCATTTACCAATTTGGAAGGTGAATTTGACATCGTAGTCACTAAATCGGGGCGTTATACCATCGAAACCTCTCATATGGGTTATGAACCGAGCGTGCTGAAGGAGGTGCTGGTGGCGGGTGCCAAGGAAGTGGTGCTTGACATCACTCTGCGTGAGAACAGTACGGAACTGAATGAGGTGATTATCAAGCCTCGTGTGAATAAGGAGATGATGGTCAATCCCACAGCATTGGTGGGTGGTATGATGCTCTCGATGGAAGAGGCCAGCCGATATGCCGGCGGTTATAACGACCCGGCTCGTTTGGTAACAGCCTTTGCCGGCGTGGCAGGACAAGGTGATGGCAACGGCATTTCTGTGCATGGTAACGCCCCGCAGTTCATGCAATACCGCTTGGAGGGCGTGGAAATCTTCTCTCCAAACCATTTTGCAGACCTCTATAGCGCAGGTTTCGGTATGGTGAGCGCGCTCAACTCTAATGTCATTACCAATTCAGACTTTTTCGTTTCCACGTTCAATTCCAGCTACAACAACGCTCTCAGCGGTGTGTTCGATGTGAAGATGCGCGCAGGTAACAATTCGAAATACGAGAACGGTGTGCAGGTTGGTTCGGTGGGCATCGAGTGGACCAGCGAAGGCCCGCTTTCGAAGAAGAACAACTCCAGCTTTATCTTCAATTACCGCTATGGCTTCTCTACAATAGCCCGCAAACTGAAACTGATTGACACATATGGTTCGCAGTATGATTTCCAGGATCTCTCGCTTAAATTGAATTTCCCGACGAAGAAAGCAGGAACCTTCTCTGTCTTTGCTTTAGGCTTTATCGACAAGTCGTGGGATGTGGAACTGGGAATCGAAGACATTCACTCCATATACGATGCTTCCGACCAAGAGGGTAGCCTCTACAATGCAGTTGTGGGTGCCTCGCATAGAATTACTTTTGACAATAAATGGACATGGCGCACCACTGCGGCATACAATATGCAGCACAACAAAGTGGACATGGAATACTGGGGACTTATCTTCGATGCCAATCACAAACCTACAGGCTTTGAGGGTAAGAACTACCCGTTCAGTTATCTGAAGCAGAATGAAGACCGCGTAGTGTTCAATACGGAATTGTCTAAACAACTCACTCCTCGCTGGCTTCTTCAGTTCGGTGGTGAGTATTCACACCGCTTCTTCGACCTGAACTTCCGTACTGCGGAGAATGTCTATGAGCCTGTGTCTCCTACACCATATTATGCAACGAAGGACAATACGGGATTGGCAAGCATGTTCTGGTCGAACCTTTGGAAGCCTGCTGACGATTGGAGCATCAACCTTGGTGTGTCGGGCAGCTATTTCCTCCTTTCCGAAGACTTTAGTATAGAGCCTCGTGCCAGCGTGAAATGGGAGCCGGGTAAGCGTCACTCTGTTTCTCTCGGCTATGGATTGCACTCCATGATTGAGAAATTGGATGTCTATTTCTTCCGCAGTGCCGATGGCAGATTGGCTAACAAGAACCTCGGTTTCTCTAAGGCTCATCACCTCCTTGCCACATATATGTATAAGTTCACAGATAACCTGAACTTGCGTTTCAATACCTACTATCAGTACGGCTTCGACACGCCTGTAGGCGTCGATGGCAGTACGTTCTGTACTGTGAACCGTTTGTTCAATTATATTGAAGAGCCATTGGTCAACGAGGGTAATACCCGCAACTATGGTGCCGACATCACTTTGGAACACTACATGAGTCACGGCTTCTATGGTCAGGTGAACGGCTCGCTTTTCAAGTCCGAATATCGCGGTCTCGACAAGAAATGGCGTAACCAGTTGTATGATCGTGGCTATATGGTGAAGGCATTAGGCGGTAAGGAGTGGATGGTCGGTAAGAGAAGACAGAACGTGTTCAACGTTAGTGTCAAATATACTCTGCAAGGCGGTCTCCGCCACACACCTATCGATGTGGCTGCCATGAATGCCAATGTGGCAGCGGGCATCATCAGTGACCAGCCTATCTATAAGGAGGATGAGGCGATGTCCCTCCAATTTGCCCCCACCGGCATTCTCGACCTTACTGTCAGCTATAAGATCAACTGCGATAAGGTTAGTCATACCATCGCCTTTGAAGGTGTGAACATCTTGCAGAACGAGGCACCCTACGCCGAGCGCTACGACTTCAGCACAGGCCGATTGCGTACCGATAAATCAGGTATCTCTCTGCCAAATATTTATTATCGCGTAGATTTCTAAAATATTCCCGATATCAAAAAAGAGCCAACCGCTTTCATGAAGTGGTTGGCTCTTTTTGATGCCCTTGTCATGATTGATGACAGGCTGTTCCCATTAAATGATTATTGCAATATATTAGTGTCCGGTAAATTTTCATTCTGCTTATGTTTTGAACTCCTCCGTCTTCAAAAACTGTGTTTTTGAATCCACCTCCTCTTCAAGAGGAGGAATGTAAATTTATGAATATTAAGAATGTATGATATTCTCCCTCTTGAAGAGGGAGTGCCCGTAGGGCGAGGGAGTTCCAATCATTGACTTAAATTTGTCTTAATAAAGAATTGTGGCTTGTAGTTACTTAAATATTAAATTTTAAACGACTTAAATACGTTTACCGGACACTAATTATTGCAATACGATTGGTTAAGCCCCCCCCTCCTCCGAGCTTTTTTCTGTCTGCAAGGAATAGCGTTACGCTTGCTGTTTCAGCGGTGATTCATCGCATTCTGCTCTGGACGATGTTCCAGTCTATTATGTCCCAAAGGTTGTGGATGTGCTCTGCTCTCCTATTTTGGTAGTCAAGGTAGTAGGCATGCTCCCAAACATCGAATCCCAACAATGGTGTCATTCCTTTGCGTGCAGGGGTGTCGCCATTTTTGCAGCTTACTATTCTCAGCCGTCCGTTCTCCTCCTGTGCCAGCCACACCCAACCGGAGCCGAAGAGTGTAAGTGAGGCCTCTTCCATCTGTTTCTTCAGATTGTCGAAACCGCCGAAGTCGAATTCTATTGCATCGGCAATGTTACCCGTCGGGGTGTTGTTCTTTGTAGGGTACGGAGTGAATTGCTCGAAGTAGAGCACGTGGTTGAGCACCTGCCCGGCGTTGTTGAGCAGCGGCCCTTCGGGAGCGTTTGCTATAACTTCGCTGAGTGTCATGCCCTCGAAGCGCGAATCTTTTGCCAGACGGTTGTAGTTGTCTACATAGGTCTGAAGATGTTTGCCGAAATGATATTCAATTGTCTCGGCGCTTATAATCGGCGCGAGGGCGTAACTTTGATAGGGGAGTGTCGGCATGTGATATTCTGCCGGGTTGCTGCATCTTGTTGTATCCATCGTCGAAAAGGTATTAAGGTTGAGTAACAATATTGCACAAAATGTAATCATATGGTTTTGCTTGATTGGTATATATGGAATAACAAACTTTGTGGGAAATTGTTCGCCGGTTTTTGTTGAAATCGTGAAAAACATTGAAGTAAACTTCATTTTTTTGCTCGTTTGTTTATATCTTTGAGGGTAAACCTCGAAGATATATTGCACTCGCTGTAAAAAACATTGAAGTAAACTTCATTTTTTTGCTCGTTTAGTGCTATCTTTGTCATTTGCAGCGAAAAATCTTCGCGCTAATATAATCCGTAAAATGACAATAAATTATCAAGAAGAACTTAATCCCTCGCAGCTTGCCGCTGTCGAGTATTGCGACGGCCCGTCGCTGGTGATTGCCGGCGCCGGTTCGGGAAAGACGAGGGTGCTTACATATAAGATTGCCTATCTGCTTGAACAGGGCTATGAGCCGTGGTCTATCATGGCGCTTACGTTTACCAACAAGGCGGCAAAAGAGATGCGCGAGCGTATAGCTGCCCGCGTGGGCGAGGAGAGGGCGCGTATGCTGTGGATGAATACTTTCCATAGTGTCTTTGCCAAGATTTTGCGCCGCGAGGCTCTCTATCTGGGTTATGAACCCAATTTTACCATCTACGACCAGTCCGACTCGAAAAGCCTTGTGCGCTCGATAATAAAGGAGATGCAGCTGGATGAAAAGTTGTATAAGCCATCGACGGTTGCCGAGAGGATTTCCTCGGCCAAGAGCAATATGATATATCCCGAGGATTATGCCCGCGACGCTGAGCGTATCAATGGCGACCAGCGTTCGCGCATCCCCTCGGTCTATAAAATCTACACCCGTTACTGCGAGCGTTGCCGTCAGGCGAATGCAATGGACTTTGACGACCTCTTGATAAATACCTATCGTCTCTTTGATGAACACCCAGAGGTGCTTGAACGCTACAGCGAGAGGTTTAAATATGTTCTTGTCGATGAGTTCCAGGATACCAACTATGTGCAGGGATGCATTGTGTGGCAGTTGACGAAGAATCGTCGCAGGGTGTGTGTCGTCGGCGACGATGCGCAGAGTATATACTCGTTCCGCGGCGCGAACATCGACAATATATTGGGCTTTACCAAGCGTTATACTGAGGCTAAGATTTTCAAACTTGAACAGAATTATCGCTCCACGCAGAACATTGTAAATGCGGCCAACAGTCTGATTGCAAAGAATAGCGAACAGATAAGGAAAAATGTCTTCTCCGAACTTAGCGTGGGCGAACCGCTCTTGCTTCAGCAGGCTTACTCTGATATTGAGGAGAGTGAGATTGTGGCTAACAATATAGCCCGTCTGCGTCGCAACGAGTCGTTGCAGTACAGCGACTTCGCCATCCTTTACCGCACGAATGCCCAGTCGCGTACATTCGAGGAGGCGTTCCGTAAGCGCTCGATGCCCTATCGCATATATGGCGGACTCTCCTTCTATCAACGCAAGGAGATAAAGGATATTGTCGCATATTTCCGTCTCACCTGCAACCCCCACGATGAGGAGGCGCTCAAACGTATCATCAACTATCCGGCACGAGGCATAGGAGAGACAACCATGCAGCGCCTGCACGCCGCGGCTGATGCGGCAGCTGTCAGCCTGTGGCAGGTGCTCGAAGAGCCCGAAAGGTATGAACTTAATGTAAATAAAGGTACGCTTTCCAAACTGGCAACCTTTAGGGCTATGATGGAGGACTTTATTGCGGATGCCCGGCAGAAGGATGCCCACGAAGCGGCTATGGAAATTATACGCCGTTCGGGAATCTCTGCCGAAATAAACGGCGACACCAGCGTTGAGGGCAAAAGCCGCAAGGAGAATGTAGAAGAACTTATAAACGGTATAAGCGAATTTGTGTCCTCGTGTGAGGAGGAGGGCGACGAAGATAATAAGTTGCAGGATTTTCTTGCCGAAGTCTCTCTTATGTCCGACCTCGAATCTGAGGAGGATGACGGCGGTAATGATAAAATAACCCTCATGACCATCCATTCGGCAAAAGGATTGGAGTTTAATACGGTCTTTATTGTGGGAGTGGAGGAGAATCTTCTGCCGAGCAGTATGGCGCAAGGCTCTTCGCGCGAACTTGAAGAGGAGCGCCGTCTCTTCTATGTTGCGATAACGCGCGCAAAGGCGCACTGTATGCTCACCTTTGCAAAGAGCCGCTATCGCTACGGCTCGTTTGAGTTCAGCGAGCCCAGCCGTTTCCTAAAAGAGATAGACCGCGCCTATATACGCATGGCGGGCGGTTCGGTAGGCCTCGGCACGCAAACACCTTCGGGGGCTCCTGCTTTTGCACTCACCAACAAGACAAGAACAGCTCCTGTTGCTCCTGTGGAACAGCGCCGCATAGTGCCGCCGCAGCGTTTGCAGCGCATTGCTCCATCTGCTCCGGTGTCTCCGGCATCATCGGCGTCGTCGGCAGGCAATCCCTTACGCGTGGGCGTACTTATAGAACATGACCGTTTCGGAGTTGGCGAGGTTGTGAATGTCGAGGGTAGCGGCGACAATGCCAAAGCTACGATAAAGTTCCGCAATGTCGGTACCAAGCAGCTGCTGTTGAAATTTGCGCGATATAAAATAATAGGATGATATATTCGCCGCTTTAAAGGTAAATGTCTTTGGCGGAATTTATCATTCGGGTGTTGCGTTTTTGCCCGTAGATGGCAAACTTTGGATTTTTGACGATTTTGGCGGCAAAAACGGTATTTGTGGAATGTGTTGAAAGACAACGACTTCGTGAAAATGTCGTATATGGTGCGAAAAAAAGTTTGAAAAAAATCGAAAAAAGTCGTTCTAAAATTTGGTGGATTGAAATAAACAGCGTACCTTTGCATCGCATTTGAGAACAACGCGGAAGTAGCTCAGTTGGTAGAGCATAACCTTGCCAAGGTTAGGGTCGCGGGTCCGAGTCCCGTCTTCCGCTCAAAGTTACCAAATACGATAGTTGCATGA
>JAFYLO010000072.1 GCA_017557045.1 Bacteroidaceae bacterium
ACTCCCTTGCGCGAATTTCTCTACGTTGACGACCTTGCCGATCTCTGTCTGTTCCTTATGAACAACTACAGTGGTAACGAGACTGTCAATGCCGGTACGGGTAAGGAAATCACCATCAAGGCGCTTACGGAACTTGTTGCAAAGGTGGTAGGATACGAAGGTGAGATTCTTTGGGATACATCAAAGCCCAACGGCACTCCGCGTAAGTTGCTCGATGTGTCTAAGAGCGCTGCGATGGGTTGGAGATACCGCACTGAACTTGAAGATGGAATAAAGGCTGCATACGAGGATTTTCTGAACAATCCTATGCGTGCCGAAAGATAATTTAAAAATAGAAAAGATATGCAGATAATATTATTGTCAGGAGGTTCGGGCAAGCGCCTGTGGCCGTTGTCGAACAATGCACGCTCCAAACAGTTCCTGCCGTTGTTGCAGACACCGTCGGGAGAGGTTGAGTCTATGGTGCAGCGCGTTGTACGTCAGATAGGTGAGTCTCGCCTGTCGGGAAAAATTACGATTGCCACAAACTCCTCTCAGCACGATATAATAATCAATCAGTTGGGCGACAATGTAGATATTGTTACTGAGCCTGAACGCAGAGATACATTCCCCGCGATTGCGCTTGCATCGGGCTATCTGTCGATGGCAAAGGAGTGTAGCAACGATGAGGTTGTGGTGATAATGCCCTGCGACCCATATACCGAGACCGAGTATTTCGATGTGATTGCCGACATGGTTGCTGCCGTTGAGAGAAACGAGGCCGACATGGTGCTTATGGGTATTACTCCTACATATCCTTCGACAAAGTTCGGATATGTGGTTCCTGTTGCCGAAGATTGCGGAAAGAGTGTGCTTCGTGTAAAGCGTTTCACTGAAAAGCCCGATACGAAGCGTGCAGAAGAACTATTGGCCGAGGGCGCATTCTGGAATGGCGGTGTGTTTGCCTTCCGACTCGGTTATATGGTCGACATTTTGGAAAAATATATCAAGGCTGCTTCGTTTGTCGAGTTGCGCAATCGCTACGGCGAACTTCCCAAAATCAGTTTCGACTACGAGGTTGCCGAAAAGGCTGAATCGGTGGCTGTGGTTCCTTTCAATGGCAAGTGGAAGGATCTTGGAACATGGAATTCACTGACAGAGGAGTTGTCGTCAACTGCAATCGGAAATGCTCTTTTGGGTGAGCAGGCTGAGAATACTCACGTCATCAATGAACTTGGAATACCTGTCTTCTGCAACGGTGTGAAGGACATTGTGGTTGCGGGCAGTCCCGACGGTATTCTTGTATGCGGTAAGGAGTGCAGCGAGAATATCAAGAATTATGTCGATAATCTCTCGCCCCGTCCCATGTACGAGGAGCGCAGATGGGGCAGTTACAGAGTGCTTGACAGCACCAACTACAGCGACGGTTATATGTCGTTGACCAAGGTGCTTCATCTGAAGAGTGGCCGTTATATCAGTTATCAGATTCATGAGCATCGTCAGGAGGTGTGGACTGTTGTCGACGGTGAAGGCATCGTGGTGCTCGATGGTGTAATAAGCAACGTTTCGCGCGGCGATGTTCTTACTATCAAGAGAGGACAGAAGCATGCAATCAAGGCTGTTACTGACTTGCAGATTGTAGAGGTGCAGATGGGTGATTCTCTTGTTGAGGAAGATATACGCCGATTCGATTGGGAATGGTAATCTACTATGGCTGAATATAAAATCAATAAGAATGGCGAAGGCATCATCCCTCAAGGAGAAACTTATATCAGTGATGGTGCCTTTAAAAAAAGCAAAAAGCTTAAGAGTATTGTAATCCCTGATGGTGTAACTGATATTGGTTGGGATGCCTTTTCGGAGTGTACTAACTTAAAGAGTGTCGTCATCCCTGATAGTGTAGAATATATAGGTTGTATGGCTTTCCATGGTTGCATTGAACTGACAAGTATCACTATACCTGAAAAAGTTGAGGAGATCTTTCCTTATACATTTGCCGGCTGTGGAAATTTAAGTAGCATTCGAGTTGCTGAGGGTAATAAATATTATGACTCTCGTAATGACTGTAATGCTATCATTGAAACAGAAAGCAATACTTTGCTTTTGGGTTGCAATCGTACTGTTATTCCAAATACAGTTACAAAAATTGGGGTATCAGCTTTTAGTAGATGTAAGAATCTAACGTCTATTCTTATACCCAAAAGCGTAACAAGTATTGAGTCCGGTGCTTTTTTTGCTTGTCGTGATCTTAGGTCTGTCAATATCCCTGAAAGTGTAGTAAGTATAGGCCAAGAGGCCTTTGCTCGATGCGAAAACCTTGCGTCAGTTAGCTTACCTGAAAATGGCATAGAAATAGCTAAAGATGCGTTCGATGGTTGTCCTATGCTTAAGTCTTCTGATAAAGAGGATAAGGTAACTGTGTCATTTACATATGAGGGACAGTTAGACTTTTCTATTGAAGGTGAATGCACTTTGGAAATGACTTCCAAGGAATTAGCGCACTTCAAGGAGCTTAATCAACGGGCTAAAGATGAGAATGTTGACGATGTTCTTGCATATTTTGAGGAGAATATGGAAAAATCATTATATGAAGACATTGACTGCGAAATTAGCCATATGGTTCGCTATAATGATGCCAAAGAGTATATTAAGCACAATATGTTAGACTGTTTTGAGGATATGGATCAAGATGAATTCGATTCGATGACTGAAGAAGAACTCATTGACAGATTTCTTGATGACAATATTGATGGCTTATATGAGTTTATAATAGAGAATATTGAAATAAAGTAATAAGAGGCATAACAGATGTTTTTAGCGGCAGTGCGGTAATATTATTACCACGCTGCCGCTAAGTTATAGTCATATTAATCTTTCCTAAATACTTTATAAGGAAAGATTACTTCAGAATTATGTAAAAGATATATGTCTTGTATGTAATCTGCGTTAAAACGTTTACTACGCACCTGTGTTATTTCTTTATGTTCAGCTTATTGAGCGCTTCCTGATAGCGGCGGGCATTGGCATTGTGCTCCGAGAGGGTGGTGGCAAAATTGTGTGTGCCCGAAAAGTCCTCTTTTGCGCACATGTATATGTAGTTGTGTTTTGTGTAGTTGAGTACGCTTTCAATTCCGGCTTTTGTGGCTATTCTGATGGGGCCGGGAGGAAGCCCTGCATTTTTGTAGGTGTTGTAGGGTGATTCCACTTCGAGGTCGGCAAGGAGTATGCGCTTTCGTGCAAAGTCACCCAATGCGAATTTTACTGTAGGGTCAGCCTGCAGGGGGATGTTGCGTTTCAGACGGTTTATGTATAGTCCGGCAACTATGGGCTTTTCGGCATCGTTGTTGGTCTCTTCGTCGACGATTGATGCGAGTGTGGCAACCTCTTCGGGTGTCAGTCCTATGGCTTCGGCCTTTGCGAGGCGCTCTTTATTCCAGAATTTCTTTCGCTCCTTCATCATGCGAATCATGAACTGTTCCGGTTTTACATTCCAGTAGAATTCGTATGTGTCGGGGATGATGATTGTGGGGAATGTCTCTTTTGTGTAGCCCAGTTGGGTAATGTATATTGTGCTTTCAAAGAACTCCTGTATGCTCAGTGAATCGAATATCAGCTGTTCGCTTATGGCCTTTGACAGTTGTCCGAAGTTGCGGGTCGAGGGGATAACTACCTTTACGGGTGTCTGCTCTTTGCGTACTATTCGTCCGTATATGTCGTACCATGAATCTTTGTCGTTGATGGCGAATTTACCGCTTCTCTTCCTGTCGTCGAAGTTGTTGTGCTTGGCAAGAATCTTGAATCCGAGGGTGGAGGAGGGTGATGCCGCTGCCTTTATCTTGTTTATGATACTGTCCGATGTGTCGTGCGGATATATGTAGATGTAGGCGGTTTCGGGAAGCTCAATCTGCGGACTTTTTACCAGATGGTACATTATTCCGCTGCTGACGATTGCTATTGCAGCAAGTGATGCCGCTATGCTTATGAGGGTTATAAATAGTCTTCTTTTTTTCATTTTGTGTATGTGGTTGTGTTGAGGGAAGTTCTATAAATTAGTAATTCAATATTCTTAGTAGGGTGGGTTCGGTTTCGGCCGCTTTTGGCTTTATTTTTGCATCTTTTTGATATTTCCTCGGTTGCGATGCCCGCATCGCGCCCTTACAAATATCATAAATCTACTAAAAATAAAACTCAAAATCGTCGCGACCTAATTTATAGAACCTCCCTTGATTATGTTTTGCGAAGATAGTGCAAGATGTTTTAATTGGCAAATTAAGAATCGGGTAAATTTGCTTGTTAACTTTAAAGAGACTATTTTTGCGTAATAATACGTATTTTAATCAATATAATATAATGTATAAGGTTCTGCTGATAAGCGGTGATGGAGAAAAGGACAGATGGATTCTTCGTCAGACACACAATCATGAGGGTATTTCGCGTTGCGGAAAGTATAAATTCTATGTCAATGAGATGATTCCCGACCCTGATTTTGTGGTGGTCAGAGGAAAGTCGCTCAAAAAGGATACGGTGTTCAATGTGGCTCCGGAGAATGTTGTGCTTTCCACAAGCGAGCCATATTCGGTGCTTGCCTATCCTGCCGACTATTGCCGTCAGTTCGGGATGGTATGTTCGTGTCAGGAGAATCTGAAGCACAAGAACGTGGTCTTTACACCGGCTATGATTTTCTGGTTCGTCGGTGCGCTTTTCGGCAAGGGTGGTGTAAAAAGCTCTATCGATTATGATGAGTTCAAAGCAATGCCTTTGCCCGAAAAGAGTAAACTTATCTCTGTGGTTACCAGCAATAAGGCTTTCACTCAGGGACATCAGGATAGAATTGATTTTGTTGAGAAGCTGAAGGCATATTATGGCGACAGGCTCGATGTCTTCGGACGCGGATACTGCGGGTTCGACGATAAATGGAGTGTACTTGCGCCCTATAAATATCATATTGCAATAGAGAATTCCGAGTCGAAATACTATTGGACCGAGAAGTTGTCCGATTGTTATCTTGCGGGCTGTTACCCCATATATTACGGTTGTACGAACGTGAACGATTACTTCTCTGAGAAGTCTTACTGCAAGATAGATATTCACGATTTTGAAGGGGCGGTGAAGATTATCGACCGTCTGATTGCCGAGGATGCATATTCGAAGAGCGTCGATGCGTTGCGTGAGAGTAAGGAGCTTGTGCTCGAAGATTACAATATGTTCAACTATATTGCTTCGTGTCTCGACCGTCTCGACCCCGATGCACCCAAGAGCAGTGTGCTTATAAAGCCGGCAAAGTCGATGCACGACCTGCATAATATATACCTATATGTTGTGGAGCGAAATCTCTTCAAGATAAAGAAATTCATAAAATCACTATTTAAAGGAAAATCAATCCTGTCGAAATAGTTTTTTTCTGTGCAGGGATAGCTTTTTTCGGCCAAATGTGATTTTTTTCGAAAAAAAGGAGTAATTTTACAGAATATCATAAGCAAACACATAACAATGAACAAGAAAAGAATATATTTTGACATGGACGGCGTGCTTGTCGATTTTGAGTCGGGATTGAATAAGGTCGACGATGCCGTTAAGGAGCAGTATAAGGGACGACTTGATGAGATTCCCGGTCTCTTTGCACTTATGGAGCCTATGGCAGGTGCAATTGAAGTTGTGAAACTGCTTGCGCGAAACTATGATGTATTTATACTGACAACTTCGCCGTGGAATAATCCTACTGCTGCATCAGATAAGATTGAATGGGTGAAAAAATATATGGACGATCTGTTCCACAAACGTGTCATAATCACCCATCGCAAGGATTTGCTTGATGGCGACTATCTTATTGACGACAGAGCAAAGAATGGTGCCGGCGAATTTAAGGGCGAATGGATACAGTTCGGTTCGCAGAAATTCCCCGATTGGGAAAGTATACTCAAATATCTGTTAATGTAGCCAAGTATCAGGCTTCTTAAAACCAAATAAGATGAAATCTCTAAAATCTCTTTTCCGTATTGGTCTCGGCCCTTCCAGCAGCCATACCATGGGCCCCAACCGTGCAGCACTGCAATTTGCCGAAAGATGCAAAAGTGTCGATTCGTATAGAGTAACGCTCTACGGAAGCCTTGCTGCAACGGGTCGCGGACACATGACCGATGTAGCGATAATGAATGTGCTTGAACCTATTGCTCCTCTCGAAATAATTTGGGAACCGGAGGTATTTCTTCCTTTCCATTCAAACGGAATGAAATTCGAAGGAATAAAGGAGGGTAAGGTAATCGACGAATGGATTATTTACAGCGTAGGTGGCGGTGAACTTGCCAACGAATCGACTGTAAAGAACGACGACGACATATATCCGCTTACCAACATGCATGATATCATGCAGTGGAGCGACGAGACCGGATGTGCTTTTTGGGAATATGTTGAGCAACACGAAGGCCCCGAAATCTGGGATTTCCTGAAGACCGTGTGGGACACCATGCAGTCAACCATTGCTCGCGGACTCGAACATGAGGGTGTGCTTCCAGGCGGTCTCGGCTTGCAACGCAAGGCAGGCAACTATCTGCTTAAGTCCAATTCATACAGTTCGTCGGTGCGCAGTAAAGCACGTGTATATGCATACGCTCTTGCAACCTCCGAGGAGAATGCCAGCGGAGCAACTGTTGTAACAGCTCCTACCTGCGGTTCATGTGGAGTGCTTCCGGCTGTTTTGTATCACCTTGCCGGCAACTATCAATTCAGCGAACCGCGCATACTGCGTGCACTCGCCACAGCCGGACTCATCGGAAACATTGTAAAGGAGAATGCCTCAATCTCAGGTGCCGAAGTCGGCTGTCAGGGTGAGGTTGGTGTTGCTTGTGCAATGGCAGCAGCAGCGGCATGCCAGCTATTCGGCGGAACAATAAACCAGATAGAGTATGCTGCGGAGATGGGACTCGAACACCATTTGGGACTTACCTGTGACCCTATGTGCGGACTTGTGCAGGTGCCCTGTATTGAGCGCAACGCAATTGCCGCTTCGCGTGCACTTGACTCCTGTACGTACGCCATGCTCTCCGATGGCAAGCACAAGATTACATTCGACCATATAGTTGAAGTGATGCGCGACACAGGCCACGACCTTCCCATTCTTTATAAGGAGACATCTACAGGAGGTATTGCCAAAATCGAATTCAAAAAGAAAAAATAACATAACACAAAAGAGAAATGAAGAAATTGTTTTTACTTTTAGCTCTCCCTTTGCTGGCAACTGCAATGCAGGCAAAGAGTGAGGCTAAGAATGAGGAGTGCAAGCGTGTACGTCCCAACTATGCACTTGCCGAGAGATTCTCGCCCAACAAAATCGGACGCATGGTAAAATCCACCTCCATTACTCCCCATTGGTTCTCCGATGGCAAGAGATTCTGGTATTCGTGGACATATGCCGACGGCACACGCTACTACATCGTAGACACCAAGAGCGGTAAGAAAAAGGAGATGTGGGACATGGCGAAACTTGCTGCTGAGATTACAGAAAAGACCGGTGATCCCCATGATGCACAGCATCTTCCCATCAGAGACCTTCAGTTGCGCGAGGACCGTTACATACGCATAGGCATTCAGTCCAAACTCGAAATACCCAAACAGCTCAAACGTTGGGAGCGCAACGACTCTGCCAAAATTGAGAAAATAAAGAAGGAAAATCAGAAGGAGAACAAATATTTCCACTTCGAGTACGACCTTGAAACAGGTAAGCTCATCGAGCGTACAAATGATGAGATAGAGGATCTTTATCCCTCATACCCCCATTGGGCAAACGTATCTCCCGATGGCAAATATGCTATCTATGAGAAGAACTGGGATCTTTGGTATATGTCTATAGAGGAGCTTGAAAAGCTACGCATCTGGGACAAGGATTCTACTGTAGTTGAGCATCGACTCACCACAAACGGCCGTCCCGGACGTTGCTATGCATGGCACCCCGTAGGCACAGATAAGGTTGACAGCACTGCACGTTTCGGTGTCAATGGTCTCTGGTCTCCCGACTCCCGTCACTTTGTGATGCTCCATCAGAAGGATTCTATGGTGAAGAATTTCTGGGTAATAAACTCACTCAGCTCACCCCGTCCCACATTGGAGACCTACAAGTATCAGATGCCCGGCGAGCCCGGCCCCATCACTACAATGGAGCTCTTCGACATGGAGAAAAAGAGCAGCAAATTCATCAACATTGCCAAATTCAAGGAGCAGACTGTTGCTCTCTTCCAGCAGCCCTCGAAACTTGAAAATATGTACAAGAGACCGCGCAACCGCGTATGGCTCGGTACAGACAAGGAGTTCTACTTTGAGCGTACAAGCCGTGACCTGAAGAAAATCGAAGTGTGCCGCGTGAGCGTGGATACCGACAGTGCCATCACCATCGTACACGAGGAGATGAACACCTCTATCGAATCGCGTCAGATAAAGGTCGTGAATAACGGCAAGAACTTCATTCAGTGGTCTGAGCGTACAGGATGGGCAATGCTCTATCTCTACGACATGAACGGCAATCTTATCAATCCCATCACCGAGGGTTCATTCCACGTGGATGAGGTTGTTGCTGTAAACGACAAGGAGAAGAAGGTTTACTTCACTGCCCAGGGTTACAACAAGGACGAGAATCCCTACTATAGCCACCTCTTCAGCGTAGGTTACGATGGCAAGGGACTGAAACAGCTCGACAAAGGCGACCTTAACGGACGCTTCCACGTTGCGGAGGATGGTAGCGCATTCATTGCAAACAGTTCGCGCGTTGACACTGTTCCTACATCTATCATCTACAATGCTGCGGGCAAGCAGTTGAACCACCTCGAAACAGCTGACCTTTCGCGTCTCTTCGATGCCGGTTACAAATATCCTGAACGCTTCAAGGTGAAGGCTGCCGATGGCATCACTGACCTCTACGGTGTTATGTACAAGCCCTTCGACTTCGATTCTACAAAGTGCTATCCTTTGATTGAGTATGTATATCCCGGTCCTCAGACCGAGGCTGTGAACGAGAGCTGGTCATCGGGCATGAACCGCATAGACCGTCTTGCACAGATGGGCTTCATCGTAATCACAATCGGTAACCGTGGCGGACACCCCAACCGTTCGAAGTGGTACCACAACTTCGGTTATGGTAACTTGCGCGACTATGGTCTTGCCGACAAGAAGGTTGCTGCGCAGCAGCTCATTGCACGCCACTCGTTCATCGATGGCGAGCGCGTAGGTATCCACGGACACTCAGGTGGTGGTTTTATGTCTACAGCTGCTATTCTCTATTATCCCGACTTCTTCAAGGCTGCTGTATCTTGCGCCGGTAACCACGACAACCGCATCTACAACCGTTGGTGGAGCGAGAAGCATCATGGTATCAAGGAGAATATCAACGAGACTGACACTACATTTGCTTACCGCATAAGCAACAACCAGGAGCTTGCAAGCCGTCTGAAGGGACACCTTATGCTGGTTACGGGCGACATGGACAACAATGTGAACCCTGCAAATACAATCCGCGTAATCAACGCTCTCATCAGAGCCAACAAGCGTTTCGATATTCTGCTTCTCCCCGGTCAGCGCCACTCATTCAGCGACATGGACGAGTACTTCTTCTGGAAGATGGCCGACCACTTCTGTCGCTACCTCCTCGGCGAGTCTAAAACTGAAGTTGACATCAAGGAGATAAATAACGACTGATAGAGTTTAGTCTGTTTACAATATAATCGGCACCGATATTGCTTCGGTGCCGATTGTATTTTTGTTTGGAGGTATATGGTTGAGCTCTTTTTACTGCTTGCCGATGTAGTCGATGTATTGCATTATGAAGCGTTTCTGCTCAAGTGTTTCGGGGCTGCTCCTGTATGCTGATTTCGGGCAATGTGAGTATTGCCGTGTGAGGAGGTCGATTACGGGATGATATTCTTTGAGGAATGTTGCGTAGTAGCAGGCTGCTATTGTGCCTGTGCGTCCTATGCCTCCGCGGCAGTGTATGTATATTTTGTTTTCTTTCTCTTTGAGTATGGTAGTTATTGTTTTTATAAGTTGGGCTGTTTTCTCTGTGGTGGGGACACCGCAGTCTCTTATGGCGAAACGTATGTGGGTCTGCTCTTTGTGCAGCCATTGGGTGTAGGGGAGCAGTTCGCCGCTTTCGGTGAGGTCAATGAAGTGGGTTATGCCGAAGCGGATGAAGCGGTCGATATCTCGGCGTCCCAGTTTTTCATTGGCGGTGGCGGGGTATTCTCCTGCGTAGATTCTGTCGTCGACCTTGTAGGAGTTGCGTATGGGGGTGTCGATGGTGGGGTAGGCGAGCAGGTGGTTGAATGTGTATATGTAGTTTATCATTCTGCTTGGCAGGATGGCGATGCAGGTTCTTCGTCTCTCTTCGTCGATGGTGTATCCGTTGCCGCCGGTGGCAGATGCAAGGGTGGCTGATATTGTTGCTATGGTGGGGTTACCTGTGGCTGCTGCGCGCCGGATGGTCTCTTCGAGGC
>JAFYLO010000073.1 GCA_017557045.1 Bacteroidaceae bacterium
AGGGCAGGAACTTTTTAGAACAGTTTTTTATCCATTGAAGGATGGGGTTGTACTTTTTAGGTATAATATCGCATAATCATATTGAATAAAGAATCCTGCCCATTAAAATGTTCTTGGGCAGGATTCTTTTCACATATATAAAAATGGCAAAACGAAGTGTTTGTAAAACCACTACTTCACTGTTTATAACACCGATAGTGTACCTATTGTTCGTTTGTTTGCTCTGTTTTTTTTTGAATAAAATGCATTATCTTTGCATTGCATTATGAAAAATAGGTACATATACATATTCATTTCCCTTCTGACGCTGTTTTTTGCAACGCTGCTCTTTGTGAGCAGTGGTGTTGCAGAAAGAGAACGCTATGTGCCTATGTCTGCGGTCGAGAGTGGCTGTCAGTCAGTATCATTGCCCGATGCGCCGCTCGCTTGTCCGGTTGACGGAATAACAGTCCCTGCGCAACCGCTTGTACACAATACGGGCAGCAACATCTTGTTCAAACGCTTGCCATCGTTGCAGAAATATTTGCATTGTGCCTTGTGGCTCAATAAAAAGGGCATATTCTATCATGGTGCTTTGTGCAAGCAGCACGAACTCTCCTCGCCATTCTATTGTACCCCTCCGTGCAGATATTACATATTTGCACTCAGAAGATTGATTATTTAGCGTACGACTTTTTTGTCTTTTCATTGAGGCTGCCCTGTTGATAGGGATGGCCTCTATATACTAATATTAAAATAATTCAACAAAAATGTCGACACAAATATATAATTTTTCGTCAATGACGATACAGAATAGTGATGTTAAAAAAGTTTTGGATGTAAAGAATGTTTCTATTGCGATGGTAGGGCTGCTTCTTGCTGTTGCATTGGTTACTGCATCCTCTTTCATAAAAGTTGAGAATGATACGCTTACCATGAGTATGCTTGTCGCAGGCGGAGTGCTCTTTATCTTTTCACTCTATATTATAATGAACAATAACCATAAATTGATTTATGGGCCTACGGGTAGCACACTTAAGCATTATGTCGTTTATATCGACCCCTCGCAGCGTCCTGCGGCGGAAAAATGGATTGATGCTGCTTCGGCAAACAGCATGGCATCATTCACTAAGGTGGCAAATAGTAATCTGCGTATAGATGCGGCAATCTCTTCGGACAATATGTTTGCGGCTGTGCAGCTCTCTGTTTATGAGAATCTGCGCTTTGTGCCCTATGGTGATGCCATTTACCTCAAAGGTGATGAGGTTAAAGGCGTTCTCCCGCTCTTTGAGTAGAGCAGCCGATAGTTGACCTGATTGATAATAAAAACTGCGACGGAACAGAAATTCCGCCGCAGTTGCTTTTTTCTATGAATGTTCTTATTCCCATGCAAGAGCACTCGCACCGAGGATGGCAGCGTCAGAGTCCTTAAGGGTAGAGATAAGAATCTGTGCCTTGCCTTTGAAGATAGGCATTACGTTCTTGTCTACAGCTTTCTTTACAGGGTCGAGGATGTATTTGCCCGATTTTGTAAGGCCACCGAAGAGGATGATAGCCTCAGGGCTTGAGAACTTGATGAAGTCGGCAATGGCTTCGCCAAGCATTGTTCCTGTCTGCTTGAATATCTCTTTTGCAATCTTGTCGCCCGCCTTTGCTGCAAGGTACACATCGTATGAGGTGATGTTCTTGATGCCGCGCAGTGCGCTGGGAGTCTTGTCGCTCTTGAGAATCTCTTTGGCTGTGCGTGCAACACCTGTTGCAGAGCAGTATGCCTCGAGACAACCGCGTGAGCCGCAACCGCATTTGCGTCCCTCTTTGCCACGTACCATGGTGACGTGTCCGAGCTCGCCTGCAAAACCGTCGCAACCATATACCAGCTGCCCGTTGATTACAATGCCGCTGCCTACACCTGTGCCGAGGGTTATCACAATGAAGTTCTTCATGCCTTTGGCTGTACCGTAGGTCATTTCTCCGATGGCTGCTGCGTTAGCATCGTTTGTGGCATAGACGGGTACACCTGCCTTTGCCGAAAATACTTCGCACAGTTTAAGTACGCCTTTCCAGGGGAGGTTGGGTGCTTCCTCGATGGTGCCTGCATAGTAGTTGGCATTGGGCGCTCCTATGCCGATACCGCGGATGCGTCCTTCGGCGCCAACTTCTTTTATAAGACGCTGTACAACGCCGTTCATAGCGTCTACAAAGCCTTCGAAGTCTTTATATTCTGGGGTTTTTATACTCTCGTCGCGTGCAAGGATTTCGCCACGTGCATCTACAATGCCGATTTTGGTTCCTGTTCCGCCGACATCTATGCCGACAACAAGGTTTTTCTCTACGTCTGATACCATATTGTTCTTTATTGTTTGTTGTTTGTTTATAATGCTGTTGCGAATATATACTAAAAAACAATCAGTTGCAACTTTTGGATGTTGCTCTTTACTGTTTTTTGCCTGTTTGTTGGTGTTATTCGGTAAGTTCTGCCGAAAATTCTTCCAATGTTTTGATGAACAGCTGCTCTGCCTCTTCCATCGTGCCGCGTACTTCGCCGCCCGATGCGTTCTTGTGTCCTCCTCCGTTGAAGAACTTTGCAGCCACTTCGTTGCAGGGAAATTCGTCCACGCTGCGAAGCGATACGTTTATCTTGCCTTTGCTCTCTTCGCGCAGGAAGCATGAGAATCTTGTGCCTTTAATCTGCAGGGGCATATTTACAATGCCTTCGGTGTCGCCTTTGGCGCCGTTGAAGCGTTTGAGTTCGTCGTATGTGAGTGTCAGCAGGGCTGCATTTCTCTCAGGGTAGTATTTCAGCTTTTCGTACATCATGTACCCCATAAGCCTCATGCGGCTGAAGGAGTAGTTGTAGAATACGCGACGGTAGATAATGTCCTTGTCTATGCCTTTGGAGATAAGTTCGGCAACTATGTGGTAGATGTCCTTGCGTGATGAGGCATAGGCAAAGTTGCCCGTGTCGGTCATTATGCCTGTGTAGATACATTCGGCTGCCTCTTTTGTGAGAGCGTCGGCACGCCCCATCTGCCATATTGTTCTGAAGACAAGCTCGGCTGTAGAGCAGGCTTCGGGGTGCGAGATTGCAACATCGAATATGTCATCGGGGAACAGATGGTGGTCGATGAGTATCTTGGGGGCAGTTGTTGACGATACCTTTTCCCCTACTTCGTCGATGCGCGACAGGGCATTGAAGTCGAGGCAGAATATAAGGTCGGCTTTCTGAATTGCCTCTTCTGCTGCGGTCTGCTGTTTGTCGTTGATGATGATGCTTTCTATGCCAGGCATCCATGCGAGGAAGGGCGGGTAGTCGTTGGGGACTACTATGGTTGCTTCGCACCCTGTGTTTTTGATGAAATGTGCGAGCGCCAGCGACGAACCTATTGCATCGCCATCGGGGCGGCTGTGGGTGAGTATCAAACAGTTCCTGCTCTTTTCGAGCAACGCACACAAAGCCTGTATGCTGCTGTTGTCTATGATGTTGTCTATCATGGTGTGGGGTGGTTATCGGTTCTCTTCGGCCATCAACTGTTCTATGGCGCGGCACAACTGGTCGGGGCACGAGGTGGGTTTGCCGTTGCAACTGATGTTGTTCAGACGGTTTATCACATCTTCGTATTTCATCCCTTTTACAAGTTTGCCTATGCCTTGTAGATTGCCGTGGCATCCGCCGAAGAATTTTACATCAACTACTGTACCGTTGTCTCCGGTTACTTCAATCATTCGCGAACAAGTTCCTCTTGTGTTGTAGATTATGGTTTTCATGGTGTTATCTTAGGTTTATTACGTCTCCTACTTTCAGTCTTGTGTAGTTTTCGTATTCGGGGTTCATCTTATATAGTTTCTTTAGCTTAATGCCGTATTTCTGGGAAATGGAGTAGAGGCTTTCGCCGTTTGCGGTTGTGTGGAAACGGTACTCTTTTGTAGCCTTGTTGTTCTTCTTCTCAAGGTATATTATGTCGCCTGCATTCAGGTTGTACTCTTTGTAGAGGTCGTTGTACTTGATGAGTTTGCGGCGCGAAATACCGAATTCGTTGGATAGTGACTTGAATGTGTCGCCTGTGTTTGCTATTATGTATAGCAGACCGCTGGAGCGGTAGATAGGGCGTATGCCTGCGTAGTCATTTGTTGCGCTGCCTGCGAGCAGGGGCGATACATCTTTCTTGCTGTAGTGGTCATACTCTTGCAGGTTGTATCTTTCTATCAGGTTTATGAGCTTCTGTGGGTATGCTGGATCCTCGGCATATCCTGCTCTCTTCAGACCGCGTGCCCATCCTTTGTAGTCGGTGGGGGATAGCTTGAAGAGTGCTGCGTAGCGCTCTTTCTTAAGAAATTGCGAGTGGTCTTCGTATGATTCGCGGGCGCTGTCGTAGACGCGGAACTTGCACATCTTGCCATTATCCATGTGCGATGTTGTCTTTCCTCTCCATCCGCTGCTTGCCTTTATACCGAAGTGGTTGTTGGAGTTGCGCGTGAGTGTGCTACCTCCGGCTCCCGATTCGAGCAGTCCCTGTGCAAGGGTGATGCTGGCGGGGATGTTGTGGCGGTGCATCTGCTCCACGGCTATGGGGTAGTAGGTGAGTATGTATTTTTCGTATGTGTTTGTTGCTTGCGATACGCTGCTTTTGCGTGGTTGTATAGCCTGTTGTGTAGTGGTACAGCTTACAAGTGCAGTCAGGGTGAGGGTTATAATTGCTATATGCAGATGGATTTTCATTTTTTTCTGGGATGTTTTGTGTTATTCAATTTACAAATTTAATGTATGTTTTGATTTTTTGCAAGCCTTTCAGTATCTTTGAAGTCTGATTTGAACTCTGCGCTCTGTTTCTTGGAGTGCGGTTTGTTTTTATTGTTAATCTATAGAATTTTAATTATGAGAATTGCAGTTCCTACAAGAGATGGTCGCGTGGATGACCATTTTGGCCATTGCGACCACTATACGGTATTTACAGTTGAAAATAATGCGATAGTTGAAACATTTGACTTGCCTTCGCCTCAGGGTTGCGGCTGTAAGTCGGGTATTGCTGCCGATTTGCAACAGCTTGGTGTTGAGGTTATGCTTGCAGGTAACATGGGCGAAGGCGCGAAGAACAAGCTCGCTGCGCATAATATAAAGGCTATCCGCGGTTGCAGCGGCGATGTTGTGGCATTGGTGAATGATTATCTTGCCGGTAAGGTGGATGATTCGGGATATTCGTGCGAGTCGCATGATTGTGGCGACCATGGCCACGAAGAGGTGAAGATTGTAGGTTATTCGGCAGCAATGAAAAGAAAATAGGATATGGCGAAGGTTGAGAGAGAAAATATAGGTTGGATTGACGGTATGCGAGTGCTTGCCTGCTTCCTTGTGGTCTTTTCGCACAGCTGCGATGCCTTTGTGGCGCAGTTCAATAACGACTATGGCACATTCCTTCAAGGCTGTGCGCTTGGTAGTCTTGTAAGGCCCTGCGTGCCGCTGTTTGTGATGATGTCGGGTGTGCTTCTGTTGCCTGTGCGCGGTACGATGAATGAATTTTACTCGAAGCGTCTTAAGCGCCTTGCCGTTCCGTTGGTTTTTTGGTCGTTAGCGCTTCCGTTGGCTTTTTATCTTTATCTGAACTTTGCAGTATCATCGAACAGTCCTTTTATTGATATGTCATCGTTTACATGGGAAATGGCGCTGCGTAAGATGTATACGTTCATATTCAATTTCAACTATGATACTACGCCCTTGTGGTATCTCTATATGCTGATAGGTCTCTATTTTATAATGCCTATGCTCAGTGCGTGGCTGGAGAAGGCTACGCAGAAGGAAATCAAGACATTCCTCTATCTGTGGGGAGCATCTCTATTTTTGCCTTACGTGAAGATACTGGCGCCTTTTGCCGGTTATTTGGGTGTTTTTGGCAATATGAATATTCTTGGTGAGTGCGACTGGAATGCTTACGGCACTTTTTATTATGTATCGGGCTTTGTGGGCTATCTGGTGCTTGCTTACTATCTGGTGAAATATCCCTTGCAGTGGAGCTGGGCGAAGATTGCCGCTGTGTGCCTGCCTATGTTCCTTGTGGGATACGCGATTACCTTTGGCGGATATGTTACCATGCAGGAGTTTTTCCCCGGCAACTATGCTTATCTTGAAATTGTGTGGCTTTTTGGCGGCATCAATGTCTTTATGATGACTTTTGCTGTGTTTGTGGTTGTACGCAAGATTGATTTTGCTTCGTCGCCCATGCTGTCGAAGATGGCATCGATGACTTTTGGTATCTATCTGTGCCACTTCGTGATTATTCAGATGGGTTACGACCTTTACGAGGTTCTGCTGCCCGGCGTTCCGGCTGTAGTGAAGATTGTGTGCAATGCTGTAACGGTCTTTGCTGTCAGCTATCTGATTGTGCGCCTGTTGTCGATGAACGCAGTTACACGTCGTCTTGTAGCCTGATGCCAATATGCGTTATCTGTTGATGGTGTTAGGCTCTGTGGCATTGGCGCTGGGCGTAGCCGGTATTTTCCTGCCTCTGCTGCCAACCACTCCTTTTCTGCTGTTGGCGGCTGCTCTCTATTTCCGCAGTTCGCCGCAGTTGTATGAGTGGTTGCTGTCGCACAAGCATTTAGGCCCTTATATACGCAATTTCAGAGAGAATAAAGCTATTCCTTTGAGGGTTAAAATAGTGTCGGTCTCTCTTGTTTGGGTTACGTTGCTCTATTGTGCTTTCTTTGTGGCCGACTGCCTATGGATGCGTATGCTCTTTGTGGGGCTTGCGGTAGGGATTTCAGCCCATATTCTGCACTATAAGACTCTGAAATAGAGGTGTTGGGGCTTATCTCCTCTCCTTGAAGAAATTTTTCATAAGCTCGGCAGCCTCTTCGGCACATACCCCTGATGTTACTTTTGTCTTTGGATGGAGTACATCGGGGGCAAATTTTCTGTAGCCTTTCTTTTCGTCGCCTGCGCCGTAGACTATCCTTCCTATGTGTGACCATCCTAAAGCTCCTGCGCACATGGGGCAGGGCTCTACGGTTACGTAGAGTGTGCAGTCGTCGAGGTATTTGCCGCCGATGTGCTCGGCAGCAGCTGTTATTGCCTGCATTTCGGCATGGGCAGTAACATCGTTGAGTGTTTCTGTGAGGTTGTGTGTGCGGGCTACAGTCATACCGTTGCACACAATGACGGCACCTATGGGTATCTCGCCTTTATCGTATGCCTTTTGTGCTTCGCTCAGTGCCAGTTTCATGTATTTTATGTCGTCCATATCTATCGTCTCATGTCGTGTTCGTTAAAAAGGGTGGGGTAGTCCTCGTCAAGATTCTTGTATATGAATGCGAGGAGTGTCTCGCGCATCCAGTTGCTCTTGTTCTTTATCTTGTATTTTTTCAGATAATTTTCAATGAGACGATCCTCTTCGTCACTTACAAATGCTACAATGCGCTTTTTACGCGTCGTAGAGGCCTTTGTAGTGCTTGTAGGGGCTTTCTTGTTTGTTGCCATCTTGCTCTTGTTTGGTGTTTACTCACAGTGAATTGCACTCGTCTGTCCATAGTGTGGAACAGGTGTCCGTAGCCATCTTCCACTCTCCGCGCGGGCTCAGTCCGCAACTGCCTATTTTGGGGCCATCGGGCATACAGGAGCGTTTGAACTGCTGGGCGAAGAAACGGCGGCAGAATGTAGTCAGCCATTTTTTTATTGTTGCATCATCGTATTTGTCCTCGAAACTCTGTGTGGCAAGCATATATATTTTTGCGGGGCTATATGCGTTGCGCAGTGTGTGGTAAAGGAAGTAGTCGTGCAGTTCGTACGGGCCTACAAGGTCTTCGGTCTTTTGCTTTATGTTGCCTTTATCATCAGCCGGAGTAAGTTCGGGAGATATTGGTGTGTCGACAATGTCGAGCAGTGTCTCGCGTATTGTTTCCTCATTGCTCTCCAATGCTATCTCTCTGACAATGTGTTGTATAAGTGTCTTTGGCACGGCTGCGTTCACCCCGTACATGCTCATGTGGTCGCCGTTGTATGTCGCCCAACCGAGTGCAAGTTCCGAAAGGTCGCCGGTGCCTACCACAAGGCCATTGAGCCTGTTTGCCATGTCCATGAGTATCTGTGTACGTTCGCGTGCCTGTGAATTTTCGTATGTAACATCGTGTGTGTCGATGTCGTGTCCAATATCCTTGAAGTGCTGTATGCACGCCTCTTTTATTGAAATTTCCTTGATGGTTACGCCGAGGCTCTTCATCAGTTTGAGGGCGTTGTTGTATGTGCGGTCTGTGGTGCCGAATCCGGGCATGGTGATTGCTATAATCCTGTCGCGCTGCTTGCCGAGCAGGTCGAATGCCTTTGCCGTCACAAGCAGGGCGAGGGTGGAGTCGAGTCCACCGGATATTCCTATCACGCAGGTGGCTGCGTGTGTGTGCTCAATGCGTTTGGCAAGGCCTGCTGCCTGTATGTTGAATATCTCGTCGCAACGCTCTTTCAGTTGTTCGCCGTCGGGGATAAAGGGGTGGGCTGTGAATTTCCTCTTGAGCCCGGTGCGTTCAGTTGCCTGCTGCTCTATGCAGGTGGTTGCATAAGACTGTGCTGCATACTCCTTGCGTGCATCCGCAAACGTACTGTTTGTCATGCGGTCGTGGCGTATCTTTTCAACATCAATTTCAGATATTATCAATTGGCAGTCAAGCGAAAAACGCTTGCTCTCTTCGAGTAGTGAGCCGTTCTCTGCAATGAATGCATTGCCGGCAAAAACTGCGTCGCCCGACGATTCGCCGTATCCGCAACTGCTGTATATGTAACCGCTGCAGCAACGTGCACTTTGCGCGAGCATCTGATCCATTATATATTTCCGACCGCCTGCAGTCTCGCAGTTTGATGCGGGACAAAGGATTATCTCTGCACCGAGCAGCGATAGTGTTGTGCTCTGCGGGGCTGGCGAAAGAAGTTCGCTGCCGAATTCAATGGCAAATGTGTAGCGCGGGGTGCTGAAAATCCTCTTTTCCGACAGCTCAAATTCTTTTCCTAATATGGTTGCTTTGCAATCGGTGGGCAGCTCTTTTGTGGAAGAGAACCATCTTCTTTGCGACGATTCGCTGTTTGTGGGAATTGTATTTTGCGGTACTACGCCGGCGATGCCTCCTCTCCATATTACAACAGCGCAGTTGAGCAGTGTACCTTGCGTGGCTACGGGTGCACCTACGACTATTACGGCGTTGTTGTCTTTAGTGGCTTCAAGCAGTGTTTGCAATGCATCTTCCGCTCCTTTCAGCAATGTGGAGTGGCTGTATAGATCGCCGCAACTGCACGATGTGAGGCACAATTCAGGGAAAAGCAGAATTTCTACATTCTCTTTTTCTGCCTCATTTATGATATTTAATATTTCTGTTGCATTATATTTGCAATCTGCCACTTTTGTGCGTGGAACAGCGGCGCCCACTCTTACGAATCCGTAGTCCATTTTTATTTAATAAGGAGAGTTTTATTTAAGACATACAAATTTGAGATAAAAAATGCGATGTAACAAAAAAAATGAAAAAAAAGTGCAGAAAAATTTGCATAGAATTTAAAATGGTTTTAAATTTGCAATGGATTTAAAAATAAACCTGACAAAAATATGGCAAACAAAGAGAAATATACAGTAGCTGAACTGAGAGCCGAACTAGAAGCGGCCGGCATCAGACCTACGGCGCAAAGAATAGCCATTCTCGGGTTTATGCGCGAAAATCCGGTACATCCTACGGCAGAGGTTGTGTTTGCGGCGCTTAGTGGCGAAATAGGCTCCCTGTCGTTGACAACGGTCTACAACACATTGAAACTGCTGGTCGAGCATGGTCTTGTGTCGATGCTGACGATAGACGACACATTCAAATGTTTCGATGGTAATGTGAATATGCACGCCCACCTTATGTGCATGGAGTGCAAGACAATATTCGATATGCCGATGCCCGAATCAGTAGCCTCTTTTGTAGAGGGTTTGGAGGATTTTGAGCCAAAGGATGTGCAACTTTATGTAAAAGGAATTTGTAAAAAGTGTAAATTAAATAAAGAAAATAGTTAACCATTAAAATTGATATGATTATGAAAAAGTTTATTTGTTCAGTATGCGGTTATGTTCATGAAGGTGATGCGGCTCCCGAAAAGTGCCCCCAGTGCAGAGTGCCTGCAAACAAGTTCAACGAATTGGTAGAGGGTAAGATAGAGTTTGTTCAGGAGCACGTGATTGGCGTAGCAAAGGGTTGCGACGACGAGATGATCAAGGATCTTAACGCACACTTCATGGGCGAGTGCACAGAGGTAGGTATGTACCTTGCAATGAGCCGTCAGGCCGACCGTGAAGGTTATCCCTAAATTGCTGAGGCTTTCAAGCGCTACGCATGGGAAGAGGCTGAACATGCTGCTAAATTCGCAGAGCTTCTCGGTGATGTTGTTTGGGATACAAAGACCAACCTCGAAAAGCGTATGAATGCAGAATCAGGTGCTTGCGCCGACAAATTCAGAATCGCCAAGCGTGCAAAAGAACTCAACCTCGACGCAATCCACGATACAGTTCACGAAATGTCAAAGGATGAGGCTCGCCACGGCAAGGGCTTCGAGGGATTGTTCAACAGATACTTCAAGAAGTAATTTTAGAACTCCATTTAGATAATGATATTGAAAGGGCCGCACTACCGGAATGGAGTGCGGCCCTTTGACTTTATCTCTTCCGTCTGAACTTCTCCTCCAAATTCTGCATCCATTCGTACCAGTTGGGAATGTAGAGTGTTGCAAGCACTGTGTTGAGGAACATTCCGTATACCACTGCTGTGCCGATGGCAAGGCGGCTCTCTGCGCCTGCGCCGCTTGCAAATAGCAGAGGCATCACTCCGAATACAAACGACAGTGAGGTCATCAGAATGGGACGCAACCTTATGTGCCCCGCCTCGTAGGCACTCTGCCTTATGGGGTTGCCCGCCTTGCGGAAATCACGCGCAAATTCCACTATAAGAATACCGTTCTTTGCACTCAATGCGATGAGCAGGATAATACCAATCTCTGTGTAAATGCTTATCGGCAATCCCATTATCAGACAGCCAAGCACAGTGCCGAGCAGCGCAATGGGTGTTCCCATTACTGCGGCTACAGGGCTGCTCCAGCTTTCATACTGCGCGGCAAGCACCAGATAAGCTACCAACAGTGCAAGTGCGAATATTATCAACGTAGTGCTTCCTGCCGTATTTTCCTGATAGGCTACTCCCGTCCACTCGTAGCCAAATTCGTTGCCAAGTTCCTCGTCGAACAGTTGTTCAAGTTCCTGCATGGCCTCGCCGGTGCTGAAGCCCGCGGCGGGGTTGCAGGTGATTGAGGCGCTGTTATACATATTGTATCTTCCAAGCTGGTCGATGCCGAGTATGGCGCCGGTGCTCATGAAACTACTGAATGGTATCATCTCGCCGCGGTTGTTGGCAAGGCTCAGCCGCATTACACTCTCTATAAGTTTTTGACTCTCTTCGCCGGCAGCCATTTTCACCTGCCAGATGCGTCCCAACATCACAAAGTCGTTTATGTAGGCTGCACCCATGTAGTTGCTCAGCGTGGAGAGAAGCGAGCCGATGTCGATACCCATGCTTATTGCCTTTTCGCGGTTGATATACAGATAGTATTGCGGCACATTGGCTTCGAACGAACTGTTCATGGCTGCGAGTGCGGGCTTGCCGCCGTATGCAGCGAGCAGGGTGTTAATTGCCTTCTGCATCTCGGTGAGCCCTAACGCATTGCGATCCTCAATCTGCATCTGCATGCCTCCGGTGTTTCCCATGCCCGGAATTGCGGGCGGTACCATTGCAAAGCATTGTGCCTCCTCTATCACCGCATAAGCCTCGCGGTTGAACCTCTCTACAACATCGCTTGCCGAGTGTCCCTTGCCTTTGCGTTGCGACCAATCCTTCAGCACCACAAAGACACTGACGGCGTTGCTCTGTTCGCCGTTGTTCATTATGCTGAATCCGCTGATGCTGATGTTGCTCTCGACCTCAGGATAGGAGGCGAGGATGGCATTTATCTTTTCAGCAACCTTTTCGCTGCGCGTGAGCGACGAGGCGGGCGGCAGTTGTGCTGCTATAATCATGTAGCCCTCATCCTCTTCGGGAATAAAAGTAGTGGGCAGTTTTGCGAAAATAAGGGCAGCTATGATGGCAAAGCCGATAAAACTGATTGCCGCAACAGCAGGCTTGCCCAACAGGTAAGCCACCGCCTTGTCATAAGCCTCCTGCGTAATGTCGTACACTCGGTTGAATGCCCTGAAAATGAACCCTTTCTTTTTGGTGTTATCCGTTGGTCTTAGCAGAATTGCGCACAGCGCAGGGGTGAGTGATAGGGATATTATTCCACTCAGCAGTGTGGAGGCTGCTATTGTCAGTGCAAACTGCTTGTAAAGCTCGCCCGAAATACCCTCTATCATCGTAGTGGGTATAAATACAGCCATCATCACAAGTACAACACCAATGATGGGGCTTGTAATCTCATCCATAGCCTTTTCGGCAGCCTCCCTCGGCGACAGGTGCTCCTCGTCGAGTATGCGCGTAACATTCTCCACCACCACAATCGCATCGTCCACCACTATGGCAATGGCGAGTATAAGGCCGAAGAGTGTCAGCGTGTTTATTGAGAATCCCAACAACTGCATCACAGCCAGTGTGCCTATGAGCGATACGGGGATTGTGAGGCAGGGGATGAGTGTTGCCCGCCAGTTTTGCAGGAAGAGGAATATCACAAGTATCACCAACAGTGTGGTCTCCAGCAGGGTGTAGAGCACTTCGTGTATCGAACTTCGCACCACGTTTGTTGTGTCGAGCGTAACCTGATAGTTCACCCCCGGCGGGAAGTCTGTTGCAATCTCCTCCATCTGTTCGCGTACAGCCTTTGAGACATCGAGCGAATTTGAGCCGGGCAGTTGATAGACGGCAAGTGCTGCCGAAGGCCTGCCGTTGAGCCGCGACGAGGCTGTATAGGTCTCACTGCCAAGCTCGATGGTGGCAATATCCTTGAGCCTCAGCATTGTAACGCCGTCGTTTTTTATCACTATATTCCCGAATTCCTCTTTGTTATCGAGTCTGCCTTGCACGTTCAGCGTATATTGGAAAGCGTTGTCCGCTCCCTTGCCGAGTGTCTGTCCCACATATCCTGCCGACACAGCCTTATTCTGCTGTGTGATGGCATTGTAGACCTCCTCGGTGGTTACTCCGCGAATCCTCATCGCTTCAGGGTTCAGCCATACGCGCATCGAGTAGTCGCCGGCACCCATTATGTTCACCGCGCCCACTCCCGGGGTGCGTGTCAGGCGGTCGGTGATCTGCAATTTTGCGTAGTTCGACAGATAGAGCTGGTCGTATGTCGAATCTCCCGTAAGTGTAAGGAAAAGAACAATGTTCGACGATTGTTTCTGTACCGTTACACCCAACTGTGTAACCTCGCTCGGCAGGGAGTTCATTGCCACGTTCACCCTGTTCTGCACAAGCACCGTTGCCATGTCGATGTCCGTCCCTACTTCAAATGTTACTGTCAGCTGGTAGGTTCCTGCCGAAGAGGATGTCGAACTCATATATATCATGTTGTCTACGCCGTTCACCTGCTGTTCGATGGGTATTCCCACCGTCTGTGCTATGGTCTCGGCATTTGCACCCGGATAGGATGCGGTTACCTGCACTGTCGGCGGAGTAATCGAAGGGTATTGGTCGACAGGCAGCGTGAAGAGACATATTGCACCGCCCACAATCATCAGCAACGAAATTACTGTGGCAAAAATGGGGCGGTTGATAAAGAATTTCGGGATACTCATTGTTCTTTCTTTATTCCTGTAAAGGGGTTATTTTCATTCCGTTTCTCACTTTCAACAGTGCTTTTGTGATGTATCGTTCTTTGTCGCGCAGCCCCGATGTTACCACACGCAGAGTGTCGTCTACAATGGCGCCTGTCTCAATGTGGCGGTACTCCACAATGTTGGAATCATTTACCACATAGATGAACTTGCCAAGTTGGTCGGTGCCAATGGAAGCATCCTTTATCAGTATGCCGTCGGGCACATTCTTGTATGGGAGAACCACGCTT
Organism: Bacteroidaceae bacterium; assembly: GCA_017557045.1. Classification (GTDB taxonomy): domain Bacteria; phylum Bacteroidota; class Bacteroidia; order Bacteroidales; family Bacteroidaceae; genus HGM04593. The sequence continues at coordinate 14,024 of JAFYLO010000073.1, forward strand.
ATGTAGGAGCCGCTCTTCAGAAAACCATCATCGTTTCTGAGTTCGGCGCGCACCTTCAGTGTGCCGGTCGAAAGGTCGATGTTAGGCGACAGATAGTCCATCTTGGCCTTGCGCCGGAAGTAACCATCGCTGCCGAGGCTGAAGGTTATATAGTCGTCCTGTTCCACCTTGCCGCGCTTCTGCCGTTGCAGCCACTCGTTGTCGCTGATGTCGAAGTATGAATACATTATGTCGTCTTTGTAGAGCGTGGCGAGAGTTACGGGCGAGGCTGCACCTGCCACGTAGCTGCCCGTGGATAGGTTGCTCAGTCCTACAAGTCCGTTGTGAGGAGCCTTCACATAGCAATATTCGAGGCTGGTCTTTGCGCTGTTCAGTTGCGCCTCGGCATTGCTTACGGCAGCCTTGCATGTGGCAACCTTAGTCTCGGATTGCAGAAGTTCTATGCGGCTTACGGCATTCCGTTCTATGGCAGCCTGCATGCGCTTATAGTTGTTTTCGGCATATTCAAGGTCGGCTTTTGCAGTTTGCAGTGTCGACTGCGCCTGTACCACAGCGTCGATATACATCGTTGGTTCGATTACAAAGAGAATGTCTCCTTTTTTTACTCTCTGTCCGGCAGTGTAATTTGACTTCAACAGTGTGCCGTTTACCCTTCCAACAATGGCTACCGTGGCATCTGCTTCGAGGTACCCGGGGTATTCGCGTGTGAGCGTAATCTCTCTTGTTTCGGGGTATGCAACTGCCACCGGCAGTGCTTCTGTCGGCGCTTTTGCACTCTCTTTCCTGCATGCGGCAACGGCTGTCAGTGCCGCAAATATTAAAATGGCTTTTTTCATTCTTTTATATGATTGATTGTCTTTTACCAGCCTCCTCCGAGGGCTTTGTACAGCTGCACAAGCGCTGTGAGTGAATATCCCTGTGTCTGTACAAGATTGTCCTGCGATGCGAGCAGAGAACGTTGTGCGTCAAGCACATTCTGGAACTCGCTGAGTCCCTGCTTGTATAGTTCGAGCGACAGCGAAAGTGTCTCTTCGCCTTGACGTACAGCCTCTCTCAGCGTCTTTATTGTCAGAATTGAATTTTTGTAAACCGTCATTGCATTGTCAACCTCCTGAATGGCGGTCAGTACAGTGCTGTTGAAGGCTATGATGCTCTGTTCAAGTTCGGCCTTTGCTTCCTGTGTGGCATATACCCTTTCTCCACCGCTGAAGAGGTTCCATGTCATTGTTGGCGCTATCTCCCAACTCATGCTCTTTTCCCTTATAAGTTTGTTAAGATTATTCGAAGTGAATCCTATCGAGCCGTTAAGGTAAAATTCGGGGAACCAGTCGCGTTTGGCGGCGCCTAAAAGTGCCGCTTTTGATGCTACGCTAAGCTCGGCTGCTCTTATGTCAGGTCGTCGGCGCAATAAGTTGGCAGGGATGCCTACGGCCACCGCCTCCACATAGTCGGGTAGGGGAGTGGCATTGTCGAGCAGGCTGTCTATGCTTCCGGGGTAGAGTGCAAGCAGGGTGGTGATGCTGTTTTTGTATTGGTCTATCTTTGTCTGTATTGCAGGGATAGTGGCGAGTGTGTTGTAATACACGGATTTAGCCTGCGCAACATCGAGCATCGAGGCGAATCCGGTTTCGAGTCGCACTTCGGTAATCTCCAGAATCTCCTTCTGTGATTGCGCATTTTCGTGCAGAACCTTCATCTCGGCCTGCGACTGCCGCAACGAGAAGTAGTTGCTTGCGACCTCGGCACACAGCGTTACAAGCACTGCGCGGTACTCCTCTTCGGTGGCTTGGAATCCTCTTTTCTGTGCCTGTGCACGTTTGAATATTTTACCAAAAACATCTATCTGCCAACTGACATCGAGCATGCTGCTGAAGTATCCGTACCATGCCTCTTGGTCTCCCGTTTGCGAGAGGTTGCCGCTGCTCTTTTCGCGTGTCCATCCGGCGGAAAGGTTGAGTGATGGCATGAGCGAACTTTGCGCCATGCGCCATCCGGCCTTTGCAATTCTGATGTTGGTTATTGCGGTCAGCGCCGAAAGGTTGCGCTCGGTGGCGATGGTTATAAGGGAATCAAGTGCCCTGTCCTCGAATTTCTGCCACCAATAGTCATCTTCTGGTATTGTCTGTGTGAAAATTTCATCTTCTTGAAAGGAGTCGGGCAATGGTTCCATAAGGATGTCTTTCTGCGTCTGCCCGTTTATGCCTGTCAGTGTGCAAAATGATAGTGTCAAACAGAATAAGATTTTTTTCATGGGCTCTCGGAATTGATTTTATACATCCCTTAAACAAAAAAAACTGTGAATGGTTCTAAAAGTGAATCCTTAAACTGCAATATTAAAGTTTGCTCCTCCCCCGATAACTATACTTCAAATTCTCCTTTCTTACTCTGATAATCACCAAATATAGTTCAATATATCCATCCTCTATAACCAAATTTAATTCCGCACCGTTGGCTTTTCGCCAAACAATTCCTAAATTTGCACTCTAATATTATCATTTATGGAATTAAACATCATAGTTCTGGCTAAGCAGGTGCCCGACACACGCAATGTCGGCAGGCAGGCAATGAACGCTGACGGAACAGTGAACCGTTCGGCACTTCCCGCCATCTTCAACCCCGAAGACCTCAACGCCCTCGAACAGGCACTCCTCATCAAAGAAGCCAACCCCGGCAGTCGTATAACATTGCTCACAATGGGCCCCTCGCGTGCAGCCGATGTACTGCGCGAAGGCCTCTACCGTGGCGCTGATGCCGGCATACTGCTCAGCGACAGAGCATTTGCCGGAGCCGACACGCTGGCAACCTCATACGCGCTTGCGGCTGCTATACGCAAGATAGGCAAATTCGATATTATCCTCTGCGGTCGTCAGGCAATCGACGGCGATACGGCACAGGTAGGCCCCCAGGTAGCCCGTGAACTCGGATTACCTCAGGTAACATACACCCGCCGCATAATGCAGTTGGAAAACAACAAAATAACCGTTGAACGCTCAATAGAGAATGGTGTCGAAGTGGTGGAGGCTCCTCTGCCCCTGCTTCTTACGGTCGACGGCGCAGCTGCAGCCTGCCGTCCGCGCAACGCCTACCGTTTGCTGCGCTACTGTCGTGCGGCAACAGCCTCGGAGCGTGCGGCAAGCGGCAAGCCTGCAAATGCTGCCGACAGTGTACTTGTCGAGTGGAACCTCGAAAGCGTTGGCGGCGATGCAGCACGTTGCGGCCTCTCAGGCTCGCCCACAAAGGTGAAAAAGGTAGAAAATGTAATATTCCAAGCAAAGGAGAGCAAGCGCTACACTGCCGACGACGAGCAGATAAAAGAGCTTGTCAGCGAATTGCTTGCCAACCACACAATAGGATAATCATCATGGACAATATATTAGTTTATTGCGAGCTTGACGGCACTCGCGTAGCAGATGTAAGTCTCGAACTGCTCAGCAAGGGACGCGAACTTGCCGACACCCTCGGTGTAGCACTCGAAGCAGTGGCATTGGGCGAAAATATCTCCACCGTTGCTTCGCAGGTATTCCCTTACGGCGCCGACAGAGTGCACCTCTTCGACGACAAGTGCTTTGCACCCTACACGACACTTCCCCACGCCTCGGCACTTGTAAAGCTCATTGGCGAGGAGAAGCCCCAGATATTCCTTCTCGGTGCAACAGTCATAGGCCGCGACCTCGGCCCTCGTGTCTCCTCGGCTCTCGGCAGCGGACTTACCGCCGACTGCACCTCGCTTGAAATTGGCGAATACGAGGACAAGAAACGCGGCGAGACGATAAGAAATCTTCTCTATCAGATACGCCCTGCATTCGGCGGAAACATCGTTGCAACCATCGTCAACCCCTACAACCGTCCACA
>JAFYLO010000074.1 GCA_017557045.1 Bacteroidaceae bacterium
CATTTCGGCTTATTTGAGTCTATTTTGGCATATTTTCTTTCTTGTTTTTTGGAAATAGCCCGCTATTCCCTGCAAAACAATAAAAAAAATCTACTCAAAATACCTCTCAAATAATTCCGAAATAAAATTCAAACAGCTTCTTAACTGCCGCAACAAAAAAATGCGACCGCACCGGGCCGCACATATATCCATTGGGAAAACAGAGACTATCTGTTACCCCTTATCAGATTCATAAACTCCTCTCTTGTCTTAGCCTGATTGAAGGCACCGCAAAAATCGGAAGTCGTGGTAACGGAATTCTGCTTTTTGATTCCGCGCATCTGCATGCAAAGATGTTGTGCCTCGACAACCACCATCACTCCCAGCGGATTGAGCGTCTCCTGAATACAATTCTTTATCTGCAATGTCAGTCGCTCCTGCACCTGCAGGCGTTTGGCAAACACATCCACCACGCGGGCAATCTTGCTCAGGCCTGTAATATATCCGTTAGGAATATATGCCACATGAACCTTGCCGAAGAACGGCAAAATATGATGTTCGCAGAGGGAGTAAAAATCAATATCCTTCACAATGACCATCTGACTGTAATCCTCCTTGAACATGGCACCTCGCAGTATGGCATGCGGATCCTCGGCATAGCCTGAGGTTACGGAAAGCATGGCTTTCGCCACACGTTCGGGAGTCTTAAGAAGGCCCTCACGTTCGGGGTCCTCACCGATAAGTTCCAACATCGAGCGGCAATTGGCTTTGAGCCCCTCTATAATTCTTTCATTGTTCTCTCTTTCGGACATTGTAAAAAGGTGGTTCTACGGAATTAATAATGGTATATTTAGAACGGAAGATTTATAATTCCTTTTTTCACGGAAATCTCCTTGAATTTCTTGGTGGCCTTGAGCTTATACATCACAGCCTCAGCCTCTTCGCGCGTGCGATAATCGCCATATTGGCACGAACGGATGGGAGGGTCAAATTCCACATAAACCTCGGCGCCGGGGAAATTCTCGCGCATGAACTGTGCCATCTTGTTGGCCTCGTCGCGTGCGGCACGCGAATTGTTGCCCGAATAGACAAGCACACGGTAACCCTCGACCTGACGCTTCTCGCCCTTCACGGCAATTGAGCCCATCAGAGCCGACAAGCCCTCGGGCTGTGTGATTCTGACCTTTCCTTTACCGGGGATGTCGCGCTGCAGTTCGTTTACAATATTGTTCTGTGCCGACAGAGTGAAGGCACAGAACAATATAGCTATAAATGATAGAATCTTCTTCATTCGATTACTTGAATGCGTCGATAATACCTTTGAAGTCCTCAACCTTGAGAGCAGCACCACCGATAAGACCACCGTCTACGTTGGGGTTAGCGAAGAGCTCTTTTGCGTTAGAGGGCTTGCAGCTGCCACCGTAAAGGATAGAAGTATTCTCGGCAACCTCAGCACCGAACTTCTCAGCGATAACCGAACGGATGTATGCGTGGATTTCCTCAGCCTGCTCAGGAGTAGCTGTGAGACCTGTACCGATAGCCCATACGGGTTCGTAAGCAAGAACAATCTTAGAGAAGTCCTCTGCAGAAAGGTCGAAGAGTGAACCTGCAAGCTGGTCGAATACTACCTGATTCTGGATACCCTGCTGACGCTCCTCAAGTACCTCGCCGATGCAGAAGATGGGAGTAAGACCGTTTGCGAGAGCAAGCTGTACCTTCTCTTTAAGGATTTCGGGAGTCTCGTGGTAGTAAGCACGACGCTCAGAGTGGCCAAGGATTACATACTTTGCACCTGTTGAAGCAACCATTTCGGCTGAAACCTCACCTGTGTAAGCACCTGATACCTTGTCAGCGCAGTTCTCGGCACCAACACCGATGATTGAAGCGTCCACAGCGGGAACTACAGAAGCAAGGTGGATGAAAGGTGTGCAGATGATAACATCGCAATTGGGTTTGTCAGCTGTCAATGCAGCGTTAAGATCCTTAGCAAGTGCGATACCCTCCTGAAGGTTCTTGTTCATTTTCCAGTTTCCTGCAACAATGTTTTTTCTCATTTTTGTAAATTTTTAATGGTTTATATTGATATTCAATCTTGTTTTTTCTGTTCTTCTTGTTCATCCGATACCTCTTCCACCGCCTGAGGCGCAACATTTCCGGCCTTTGCCTGCCGGGGCGCCGCATTACCTTTAGGACGCGTCATAAAGTCCAAAAGGAATATCAGCAACAGCGGCGCAAAGAGCATAAACACCCAATGGAAGAGTTTGTTAAAGAAGGGCCTATTCTCAACGCCTGCCATAAAGACAGGAAGTCCATTCTCCTCCACATACTCAGAGGGCAAGTCGTAGACATCGGGCAAGTCCGCGGCATTCCATTTTGCCACAACCTTTCCACCCTTCACAACAATCACTCCGGGGTTGGAGCGCACCATTGTCTTCAGCAGCAGATTGTCTGCCGAATAGAACGGATATTCTGCACCGGTGTACTTTTTCCACTGTTCGACATCAGTGTCGAGCGACGATGTTAAAGCATAGAATGCAATCCCGTTGTCGACACAGTAGTCGTACATATCATTTATCTTATCAACCCTACTCTCGTCGGCAGAGCTTACATTTTCGAGCACCAGCAGACAAGTGTAGTTTGTATCGGAGAGCAGCGTCTCGGCAATATCCTCTCCATCGGTCATGCCCGCGAACCAAAAATCGGGAATCTTTGCAGCCTCCCCTTCGCTTATCATTTCGCTGCGTGTGCCCAGATAATTCCACGTTGTATCCGGAGCCTCCTCACTCTCAATCTCAATTATCTCGCCGCCCCTTTCGTAGCGGTAAAGCACGCGGAATTCAGCAGGGACATCGCGTACACCCTCGCTGAGATCGGCACCCACCGCAAACGGACGGAAGTCCATCACAGGCAGATGCGCCAGCCCCGCATACTGAACATATCCTATGTAAAGCAACGCAAAGAGCGTTACGATGCGGCTGCTGCGTGTACTCACGAAGCGCACTATGCGACTGCGCTTCACCCACAGGAACGAAGCCATGATGAGCAGCAACACATTCTTGGCAAATGTTTCCCAATTTGTGAGCCTGAATGCATCGCCAAAGCAACCACAGTCGTGTACCGGTTCCCAAATGGCAAGCACCATTGTCCATGGTGTGAAGAGCAGCATCACGAGCAATGCCAGTATAGCCGACAAGCGTCTGTTCGTACCCATGAAGAGCCATACGCCCAATATGAATTCAGCCGCCGAGAGAGCAATGGAAGCAGGCAACAGCACATCGCCCACCCACGGCTCGTCAAAAGCGAAGACCGAAGCATACTCCTGCAATTTATACATGAGTCCTTTAGGGTCTACAGCCTTCACAAAGCCCGACACCATGAACACCACCGCCAGCAGCAATCTGCAAAGATTGGCTGCTACCAGCGCCGTCCTGCTCTTTATATTATTCGCCGAAGCCATTCTTTATCAGTCCGAAGACTGCATAGTTAATCATGTCCATATAATTGGCATCCACACCCTCGGAGACCTTTGTCTCGCCATCGAGGTCCTCAATCTGCTTTGTGCGGCAGATTTTTGTGAGGATAAGGTCGGTGTACGAACTTGTACGCATACCCCTCCATGCCTCATTGTAGTCGTGGTTTTTCTTTTTCATCAGTTCGAGAGCCTCGCCCGCCATCTGGTCATACAGAGCCATAGCCTCGTCGGCGCTTATATCGCAAAGGTCGGAGTATCCCAACTTCAACTGCACCAATGCTATGATGCCGTAGTTGACAATGCCTATAAGTTCCGATGGGATACTCTCACCCACAAGATTCTCGCCGGTAGTTTCAAGTGTACGGATGCGCTTCGCCTTAATGAAAATCTGGTCGGTGAGCGATTCGGGACGCATTATGCGCCATGAAGCTCCGTAGTCGTAGAGTTTCTTTGCAAACAAATCCCTGCAACGGGCAATCACACACTCAAACTGTCTGTTTGTATCTTCTGCCATAATATTCTATTTTTATACCCCCTTCTGAGGGTAACGTTTGAACCAGCTGCCAATCTTCAAACTTATCACGCCGAAGAAAGCCTCGCTGAATATACCTCCGCTCATTTTTGATACACCGAGCACCCTGTTCACGAAGATCACAGGCACCTCCTTTATCGTAAACCCGCATTTGTAGGTAACGAACTTCATCTCTATCTGGAAGGCGTATCCCTTGAAACGGATAGCATCAAGGTCGATGGTCTCAAGCACCTTGCGGCGATAGCAGTTGAAGCCTGCCGTTGTGTCGTACACAGGCAGACGGGTAATCATGCGCACATACTTCGATGCGAAATAGGACATAAGCACACGCCCCATAGGCCAGTTGACCACGTTCACACCCGTAACGTAACGGCTGCCCACCGAGAGGTCGGCTCCCTCCTCGGCACAAGCCGCATAGAGGCGGGGAACATCATCGGGGTTGTGTGAGAAATCGGCATCCATTTCGAAGATATACTCATATCCCTCCTTCAGTGCCCATTTGAAGCCTGTGATATATGCTGTACCCAAGCCCAATTTACCCGAACGTTCAATCAGAAAAACCCTGTCGGGAAATTCCGCTTGCAGTCCTTTGACAATAGCCCCGGTGCCATCGGGCGAACCATCGTCCACCACAAGAACATCGAAACTATGTTCAAGAGCAAGAAGGGTGCGAATCATCTTCTCTATATTCTCTTTCTCGTTGTATGTAGGTATAACTATTACGCTATCGCTCTTTGCCATATTAGAATCTTGTAAATAATCGCAAATTTAGCTATTTTTACTCGCATTACGCACAATATATAAATAAAAAAAGCAAAAAAGACGCAAATTCCGCACACCATCGCATACAAAAGCACATTATAGCAAAAAAAAGAGTAAATTTGCTTCTCAAACAAAAAGCACTATGGAGATAACCGAACTACAAGATATATATGCATCACACCCCGGAGTGGAAGCCCTCTCGCAACTTACCGGCGAGAAGCACAAAGAGGCTGTCAAGCTGTGCGGACTCACCGCAAGCAGCGCAGCCATCGTCGTGTCGGGGTACATGAAACGCCACGAACGACAGACACTGTTCATCGTAATGAATGATGCCGAAGAAGCCGGTTATTTCTATCACGACCTTGTGCAGATATGCGGCGAAAAGCGTGTACTCTTCTTCCCATCCTCCTACCGGCGCGCCCTCAGATACGGACAGGAGGACGAAGCCAACCGCATACTCCGCACCGAAGTAATGAGCCGCCTTTCGAGCAAAAGCAGAAAGTACGGCACAGTAATCGTAACCCACCCCGAAGCAGTAGCCGAAAAGGTAGTCTCGCAGGCAAAGATGGAGGACAACACCCTGCATCTCGCCCTCGGCGACACAATCTCACGCGACGAAATAGAGAAAAGGCTCGCAAAACTCGGATTCAAGGAGACACAATATGTCTACGAGCCCGGAGAATATGCCACACGAGGCAGCTTGCTCGACATCTACTCCTACTCCTCGGAATACCCCTACCGCATAGACTTCTTCGGCAACGAAGTGGAGAGTATCAGAACTTTCGAACTTGAGACACAGCTATCCAAAGAACGCATGGAAGAAATCTCCATCGTCCCACGCCTTACCGACACCGAGAGCGTACCCATAACCACATTCCTGCCCCGCGGCACCATCTATGTAGCAAAGGACTTCCGCTTCATTCAGGAGAGCATAGGCAAGATAAAGGCCGAAGGCTACTCCCGACAGGCACAGCTTTCCGAAGAGGAACTCCCCGACCTGCCCGACCTTATGTCGACAGCAGAAATCGAGCGCCACATACAATCCTCGCCCCGTTGGGAGATACACGCACAACAAGCATCGCCGGAGAGCGCAGGCGTTACAATAAAATTTGACACATCGCCCCAACCGCTCTTCCACAAGGAGTTCGACCTTGTAAGCGACAAATTCAAGGAGTACGGGCGAAACAATTACAGGATAATACTGCTCACCGACGATGCACGACAGGCACAGCGCCTGCGCACCATCTTCGACGAACGCGGCGACGAAATAACCTTCACCGCCGCCAACCGCACCATACACGCAGGATACATCGACAACACTCTGCGGCTTGCACTCATCACCGACCACCAGCTCTTCGGACGCTTCCACAACTACCGCCTGCGCAGCGACCGTGCACGAGGTGGAAAGGCTGCACTCACCCTTAAGGAACTGAGCGAATTCCGCATAGGCGACTACGTAGTACACATCGACCACGGCATAGGAAAATTCGGCGGCCTTGCCCGCATACCCAGCGGAAACTCCACCCAAGAAGCGATAAAACTATTTTACAAGAACGACGATATTGTCTTTGTATCCATACACAACCTGCACAAAATATCGAAGTACAAAGGCAAGGAGGGCGAGGCCCCCACAATAAGCAAGCTGGGCACAGGCGCATGGGAGCGCATGAAAGAGCGGACCAAAAAGAAGATAAAAGACATTGCCCGCGACCTCATAAAGCTCTACTCCGAAAGAGCCGGAAAAGAGGGATTCGCCTTCAACCCCGACACCTATCTGCAACACGAACTTGAAGCAAGCTTCATATACGAAGACACCCCCGACCAGCAGAAAGCCACCAACGACGTAAAGCAGGATATGGAGCGCACCCGCCCGATGGATCGTCTCATCTGTGGCGATGTTGGATTCGGAAAGACCGAGGTTGCCATACGCGCCGCCTTCAAAGCCGTAACCGACAGCAAACAGGTAGCAGTGCTTGTACCCACCACTGTCCTCGCCTACCAGCACTACCTTACATTCAAGGAACGCCTGAAGGATTTTCCCTGCAACGTAGAATACCTGAGCCGCGCCCGCAGTGCCAAAGATAGCCGCCGCATACTTAAAGAGCTGGAAGAGGGCAAGATAGACATAATAATAGGCACCCACCGTCTCACAGGCAAAGATATAAAATTCAAGGATATAGGGCTGCTCATCATCGACGAGGAGCAGAAATTCGGCGTAGCCGTAAAGGAGAAGCTGCGACAGCTGAAGGTGAATATCGACACCCTCACCATGACCGCCACACCCATTCCCCGTACCCTGCAATTCTCCATTATGGGCGCACGCGACATGTCCATCATACAGACACCGCCGCCCAACCGCTACCCCATACACACAGAGATACTGCGCTTCGATGTCGAGAGCATAAAAGAGGCTATAAACTTCGAGCTCAGCCGCAACGGGCAGGTATTCTTCATAAACAACCGCATATCGAATATGCCCGAAATAGAGCGCATGATAAACAAACACATCCCCGACGCCCGCGTCTGCATAGGGCACGGACAGATGTCGCCCGAAGAGCTCGAAAAGAAAATCTTCGACTTCATGAACCACGACTATGACATACTCATAGCCACCTCCATCGTAGAAAACGGCATCGATATACCAAACGCCAACACCATCATCATAAATCAGGCGCAGAACTTCGGACTCAGCGACCTGCACCAGATGCGCGGGCGCGTGGGACGCGGCAAACGCAAGGCATTCTGCTACCTGCTCGCCCCGCCCAAAGAGGCACTGCCCACCGACTCGCGTCGCCGTCTCGAAGCCATTGAGAGCTTCAGCGAGCTTGGCAGCGGCATAAACATAGCCATGCAGGACCTCGACATACGCGGCGCCGGCAACTTGCTCGGAGCCGAACAGAGCGGTTTCATCGCCGACCTCGGCTACGAGACCTATCAGAAGATTCTCGCCGAAGCCATGAGAGAGCTGAAGAACGAAGAATTTGCCGACATACTGCCCGATGAACCCACCACCGGCGACAACGGCTATGTAAGCGAATGTCTCATAGAGAGCGACCTCGAACTGCTCTTCCCCTCCACATACGTCCCCGACAGCAACGAGCGCATACTCCTTTACCGCGAACTCGACTCTATAACCAACGATGCTGACCTCGCAAAATTCCGCGACAAGATGCTCGACCGCTTCGGCAAGGAGATGCCACGCGAAGCCGAGGAACTTATCCGCACCGTCTCCATGCGCCACAAGGCAAAAGAGCTTGGAATAGAGAAGATACAGCTGAAGGCAGGCAAAATGAATCTGCAACTTGTCGGCTGTGAGAGCCCATACTACGAAAGTGACCTTTTTGCCAAGATACTCATCAACATGAACCTCAGCCGTTTCAAATGCCTGATGCGCGAAAGCAACAACCGCCGCTCGATCATCGTCGACGAGGTAAAAAACATAGAAAAAGCCCTCTCATTCATAGAATCTCTTATGAAAGAGCCGGAGGAAATTCCCTACACAGAATAGGGAAATTCCCCGCAGAAATAGGGAATTTACCCTTGTCCATACAAAAGCCATACGCTATCTTTGCAACAGACATTACAAACAGAGACAACTAAAACCATTCTATCATGAAAAGCATAAAGAACCTGATGCTTATAGCCATAGTGGCAATGAGCATACTGTCTGTACCGCAACAGGCATACAGCCAAGAGAGTAGAGCAAAAGAGGCACCCGAACAGCGCATGAAGAAACACCCCCGCAAGATGCGCCGCGGTGCACGTGTGATGAACGAGAAAGACTTCTCCATGATGTACGAAATTGTCAAGAAGTCATCCTTCGACAACAACAAGATAGACATCATACGCGTAGCCTGCATAGGCAGCTACTTCAACAGCAAACAGTGCGCACGGCTCCTGTCACTCTTCTCCTTCAGCAACAGCAAACTGGAAGTTCTGGAGGTTGTAGCACCCCGATTGTTGAATATAGACGATTTCGACAGGATACTGGAAGCCTTCTCATTCTCGTCAGACAGAGAGAAAGCCATCAAGATATTGGCTCGGCGAAAAGAGAAAAAGTAAAATTGCAAGAGAAATCAGACACATCACCGTTATCGCCCCAGCATGCCGGGGCGATAATTTTATTATAGGCTGAGACTTAGAAGCTATAGTACCTCATCGGAACAAACTCCTCTGTCATATCCCTGATAACAAAGAAATTACAATCTCTTATAAGGTGGAATTTAGCATCCTTTTCGCCTGCGCTTTACTTTGCTAACTAAATTCGAACCTCAAAAATTGAACCGCTCCACATACTCCTCATCAATAACCCTTAAAGGAAAGAATCTTTCGTCTCTTATAAGGTGGAATTTGGCATCTTTTCGTCCGCGCTTGATAAAATTTTTCTGTGTGCAGAAATACACCCCTTTTGCATCATCACTCATCATATATAAGTTAACATCGTGAATTATCTTTCCACCACGCAAAAAATGGAGCCTCGTTACTGAATAATACTTTTTTGCTACCGGGTAGCGTGTATTCACATACTCTTCCAAATCCTTGCCATTTCCGGGCGCATCAAGTTCGTATCTGAAATACATCAACGTGTCCCACTCAAAAGGCATGATATTCTCAAAATCCAAAATGCAGTTGGTAGTATCCTTGCCCGCATCCTTCCAATTACACCAATATGTACCAACAATTTCTCTGAGCCTATCCCTTTTGCTGAGAGAAAAACCCCTTAACACATATTCGCAACCAGAAGAGACCGAAACAAAAAAATGATACTTGTTGTTAAGTGTAAAAAAGGCTACTATTGCAATTATCTCTATAAGAACAACCTTAAATATCAAAATATTTGTCTTCATCTTCCGTATTTATTTAAACTTCTGTACTTTTCATATAAATCGTAATAGACATCATCAGGAATAACTTTTTTAGTTACATACCATTTTCCATCAGGCATCTGCTCATATGAATATAATCCGCGTTTCCAATATTCCTCCAACACCCGAAAGGCAAGTTCCTGCCTGTCAATATCGGGATATTGCGCACCTACCCGCCGACCAATCTTGTTGTTCAGCAGGTCTGTAACCATATCTGCATCCTCCTTATTATCGAATATTCTGATATTTACATCGGCATAAGGGCGCGTTTCATGCGAATCGCCTACATCCCTTGCTACCTTCGGCCCATATTTCGAGGACAATGCACCTTGCCAAAATGTATGCCTAATAGCATTTGTTCCTTCTTTTATTTTATCTGTTGAATAATTTCTTTTACTATATAAAGTATCATATTGGGCTGCGAAGCGTTGAGCGGTGCTTGCAAGATTATTACTTTCATTAATACCAAGACCAATATCATATGCCGCAGCAGCATGATTCAAGCTTTTAAAAGGAACAAGAGCTTCGCGCAATAATTTTGCATCCATCAATGCTTCGTATGCTTTTACAGCATACTTAGCCTTACTTCTGATAATATCTAATTGTCCGCGCATTATTTCGTTGTGTTTATCGTGTTCCTCCTCCCAAATATACATACTATCCGGAGCAACTCTATCAACTTCAGTTATTTTATCTATTTTTTTGTCGACAGATGATACCACTTGGTCTAATTTGTGCCTCCCGGAAGTATATAGCTTCTTGAATATATTGTATCCTCTCCGACTACTATTCGTATTTTGCTTTTTACCAAAATATTCATCTTCAGCAACATTATTCGTATCATGCGACAAATTGTTACCTCCGGAACTTTTTACCTTACTCGAATCCGTCCCCAAAAATATTTCTGCGCTATTGCCACTCTTGTTTACTGTATCTCCGTCCCAAAGGTCATGCGAATTTTTATACATACTTTTTTTACGACAAAGATAATATCATCAGCAAGCAACAAGTTTGCTGAAATAACAGTAAAATACTTAGAAGCCATATTGCATCGGAACAAACTCCTCTGTCATATCCCTGATAACAAAGAAATTACAATCTCTTATAAGGTGGAATTTGGCATCCTTTCGTCCGCGTTTTATAAAATATGCGAATCAGTAGTTGAAAACCAACCTTTGATTCATTGTTAAATTATTAAAAACCAGTAAATTATCTTATGTAAATATTTTGTAATCTCCTTGAAAATCAGTAAATTAGAAGAAAGAAACCACTCAATTTTCTAATCA
>JAFYLO010000075.1 GCA_017557045.1 Bacteroidaceae bacterium
AATCGTTTTTTATCCATTGAAGGATGGGGGTGTACTTTTTAGGTATAATATCGCATAATCATAAAAATAAAAGCAACTTTTATTCACTCACTTGACGAACTTTTGCTTGTTTGTTGCTATCTTTGTTAGCTTTACGAAGATAGGATGCGGCTCGGAATAAAAAAAATCAAGCGAGCTTGTTTTTTCTTCGCTCGCCTTTCACTATCTTTGTCAACCTGACGAAGATATACTGCACTCGCTGTAAAAAACATTGAAGTAAACTTCATGTTTCTTGCTCATTTGTTTATATCTTTGCAGTTACTTTAGCAAAAGGAGAGCCCGATGGTCTCTAACTGAATATTTAACCAACAAACTACATTTATCAATGAAAAAGAATTTTGTTATACTTGCTTCATGCTTATTGGCTATATTCGCAACAACATTCGTAACCTCGTGCGATAAGGCACATTCAACATCAAAGGGATACACTCAAGGGCTTTTCACTGTTGACAGAAACTTCCTGCGCCCCGAAAATTCCGACACTTTCTACACTGTAAAGAAGGATGAAGTTGCAAGTTTCGGACTCAAGGATGGCGACAGAGCCATCATCACATTGGGATACGACATTGACAACACAATCGGTGCAATAGGAGCCAGATGGTTCATAAAGTCAGTAGAGGAGAAGATTCCCGTTTACGCACTCTCTGCGGATGCCGATGTCGACAAGGAGGCATTCTCGTCGGCCATTGCCGGTGTAGGCCCTATGCCTTTATATGGTTCACACTGGATGTGGAAAGGTTTCCAGAATATCTATGTGGGATACTACAGCAACGGCAGTTTCGGTAACTTCAAGATGACACCTACAGGAATGTCGGGCGACACAATCTGTCTCAACCTCTATTCACAGATACCTGCCGGCGACGAGCCTGTAAAGCAGTTGCTTACATTCGACATAAAGTCGGTGGCATCTATGCTCTCTGAGGAGGATGCGGCACGACTGGGAAAATTGGATTCTGTATACACGAAGATAACTACCAAAGTTGAGTTCTTCAACAACACAGGAAGCACTATTAAGAAGACAAGCATAAGCGGAGGAAAGTACAAGCGTACATTCTAATAAGAGGAAGAAGAAGTTCGGATGAACCACTGCAAGAGAGCATACGAAACTACTATACAGATGCTGTTGCATCCCGCAGAGGGGTGGAACAGCATCAGGCATAATGCTACAATAGGAGGTATGTTGTCGGAATTCCTTTACCCGATGACAATGCTCTGCGGCACGGCTGTCGTGCTTGGACGACTGATAAGAGGCGGCATAAGCTTCGCCACCATTTACGATTCACTTATCGATGCCGCGATGTACTCATTTTCGTTGCTGGCAGCCTACCACTTTGCCATAGTTGCAATAAAGTTCCTCACAGAGAGACAGACAAAGGAGAGTGTCGACAAAGAGGCTGTTGCCATATTCACAGGCTACTCGATGACTGTTATACTTGCATTGGAGATCTGCGTCGGGCTCTTCCCCATATTACGTCTGCCGGCATTGGTTGCGCAATTCTATACGCTAAAAATTGTACGGGACGGCGCTGTAGCAATATGGGGAATAGAAAAAGAGCAACTGTTCGCATACGCTGTAACAGTAACCATAATACTGATAGCGTTGCCGGTGGCAACAAGCCGTATTCTAAACTACCTCACACTTACGCTCAGTTAAACTTCTCATATCACAACAAACAACACCGCCATAAAAGATGGACAAGAGAAAAAACAACATCAACATAAAGAACAAGCGCGCCACGTTCGACTACGTAATAACCGACACATATACTGCGGGAATAGTCCTCACCGGCACCGAAATAAAATCCATCAGACTCGGCAAGGCAAGCCTTGTCGACACATACTGCATATTCACAGGCACCGAGCTTTGGGTGAAGAATATGTATGTAGCCGAATATTTCTACGGTTCGTACAACAACCACACCGCCCGACGCGACAGGAAACTGTTGCTTGAGCGCAAGGAGCTGAGAAAGCTGCAACAAGCCGTAAAGAACCCCGGATTCACAATAGTCCCCACCCGACTCTTCATAAACGAGAGAGGTCTTGCCAAACTCGTAATTGCACTCGCACGCGGTAAACACGAATATGACAAGCGCGAGAGCATCAAGGAGCGCGACGACAAACGTGAAATGGACAGAATAAAGAGACACTATTAGCCAACATCTCATCACCTACAAAGAAAGATGAAATTAGAAGATATTCTGAAAGAGAAGATACTCATACTCGATGGAGCAATGGGTACAATGATTCAAAAATACCGGTTGCAGGAAGAGGACTTCCGCTGCGACCGTTTCGCTTCGCACCCCGTACAGCTGAAAGGTAACAACGACCTTCTGGTACTTACACAACCACAGATAATATCGGCATTGCACGAAAAATATCTTATTGCAGGAGCCGACATAATAGAGACAAACACATTCAGTTCGAACAGAATATCACAGGCCGACTACAAGACCGAACATCTGTGCGAAGAGATGAACAGGGAGGCAGTGCGTATAGCACGCACCGTTGCCGACAAATACTCCACCCCCGAAAAGCCGCGCTACGTTGTAGGTTCGATAGGCCCCACAAGCCGTTCCTGCTCCATAAGCCCGGATGTGGAAGACCCCGCCTGCCGCAACATCACGTTCGATGAACTTACCGATGCCTATCTTGAGCAGATAAGGGTTCTCATCGAAGAGGGTGTAGACGCACTGCTCATAGAGACCATCTTCGACACCTTGAATGCAAAGGCTGCAATATATGCTGCTGAAGAGGCAATGTTGCAATTGGGCAAGAATGTACCCATAATGCTCTCGCTGACCATAGCAGATGCCGCCGGACGCACACTGTCGGGGCAGACAGTGGAGGCATTCACAGCCTCGCTTGTACGCGGCAACATACTTTCCGTTGGACTGAACTGCTCATTCGGTGCATCGCAGATGAAGCCCTACATCAAGCGCCTTGCAGAGATTGCCCCCTGCTACATAAGCGCTTACCCCAACGCCGGACTTCCCAATGCTCTCGGAGGATACGACCAGACTCCTCAGCAGATGGCAGAACAGATAAAGGAGTACATAGACGAGGGCCTTGTGAACATAATAGGCGGCTGTTGCGGCACAACTGACGAGTACATAGCACAATACCCCGCCATCGTGGAGGGCAAGAGGCCCCACAAGCCGGCACCCGCACCCGCAGACCTGTGGTTGTCGGGACTGGAGCGTCTTGTGGTGAACCGCGGAATGAACTTTATGAACATTGGCGAAAGATGCAACGTTGCCGGCTCGCGTAAATTCCTGCGTCTTATCAATGAAAAGAGCTACGACGAGGCGCTCAGCATTGCTCGCAAACAGGTGGAGGATGGCGCACAGGTGCTCGACATAAATATGGACGACGGACTGCTGTCGACAAAGAAGGAGATGATAAATTTCCTTAATCTGCTCGGCAGCGAACCGGAGATTGCCCGCATACCCATTATGGTCGACTCCTCGGACTGGGATGTGATACGCGCCGGACTGAAATGCCTTCAGGGAAGGGCCATCGTTAACTCAATCTCACTGAAAGAGGGTGAGGAGATATTCCTCGCACGTGCAAAAGAGGCCAAAAGGCTCGGTGCAGCTGTAGTGGTGATGGCATTCGATGAGGATGGACAGGCTACCACATACGACAGAAAAATAGAAGTATGCGAAAGGGCATACAGGCTGCTCACAGAGAAGGCGGGTTATGAGGCTAACGAAATTATCTTCGACCCCAACATACTCGCCGTTGCAACAGGCATTGAGGAGCACGCTGCATACGGAATCGACTTTATCCGCGCCTGCGAATGGATAAGCAAAAATCTTCCAGGCACACACATCAGCGGCGGAGTAAGCAATCTATCATTCTCGTTCCGCGGCAACAACTATGTACGCGAAGCCCTTCATGCGGTATTCCTCTATCATGCGATAGCCGCAGGCATGGACATGGGCATCGTCAATCCGCAGACAAGTGTGCAGTATGAGGATATTCCCGAAGAGATACGCACTGTGATGGAGGATGTCATTCTCAATCGCACAACCGATGCGACCGAGCATCTTATTGAAATTGCATCGACGCTGAAGGAGAAGAGCACCGGTGCTGCACAGCAGACTGACGAAGCATGGCGCAACACCGGCGTGGAAGAGCGCCTGAAGACCGCTCTGCTCAAAGGCATAGGCGAACATCTTGAAGAGGACATTGCCGAGGCGGTAGAAAAGTACAAGACTGCCGTAAATGTGATAGGCGGTCCGCTGATGGACGGAATGGGATACGTAGGCGAACTGTTCGGCGAGGGAAAACTGTTCCTGCCGCAGGTGGTAAAGACTGCACGCACCATGAAGCAGGCTGTTGCCATACTGCAACCTCTCATCGAGCAACAGAGGAGCGGTTCCTCGGCATCGGCAGGCAAAATTCTTATTGCCACAGTTAAAGGCGATGTCCACGACATCGGAAAGAATATTGCAGCTGTGGTCATGGGATGCAACGGTTATGACATAATCGACTTGGGTGTGATGGTTCCATCCGAGGAGATTGTATCGCGTGCCATAGAGGAGAAGGCCGACATTATTGCACTCAGCGGACTTATCACCCCCTCGCTTGAGGAGATGATTACAGTGGTTAAGGAGTTGCAATCAAAAGGTTGCGAAATCCCTGTGATGATTGCCGGCGCTACCACAAGTGCCCTGCACACTGCACTGAAGATTGCACCCGAATACAGCGCTCCGGTGATACACGTGAAGGATGTTTCGCAGAATGTGCTTGTCGCTGCCGAGCTTATGGCAGGTGGAGAGCGCCGCGCAGCATTTGTATCGTCGCTGCGCGAGGAGCAGGAGAGACTGCGTGGTGAGGCATCTCAAAAGAGTGAAGATAATCTGAAGCCTCTTGACGAGGCACGCAAGAATCGTCTGAATCTTTTCGAAGGCGAAGAGAAGCACCCCTCGGGCTGCACTTGCGGACACTGCAAATAACACGAAAAACAACAACAAAATAACTTTATGGAATCAGTAGCATTTATCCAGTGGTGTCTCGACCACTTAAACTATTGGACAATCACTCTGTTGATGACAATAGAGAGTTCATTCATCCCCTTCCCCTCAGAGGTTGTAGTACCTCCTGCCGCATACTTGTCGGCCGTATCTGGCGAAATGAATGTATTTATGGTTGTACTGTTCGCAACCCTCGGAGCCGACCTCGGAGCACTTATCAACTATTATCTTGCAAAGTGGCTCGGTCGCCCCATCATTTATAAATTCGCCAACAGCCGCATAGGACACATGTGTCTGATAGACGAGGCTAAAGTGCAGCAGGCAGAGGAGTATTTCGAGAAGCGCGGAGCAATGTCGACATTCATCGGTCGTCTTATCCCTGCGGTGCGCCAGCTTATTTCAATCCCCGCCGGTCTTGCACGCATGAAACTTGGCACATTCCTGCTCTACACCACTCTTGGTGCGGGCATCTGGAACAGCATACTTGCGGCTATCGGCTGGTACCTCTCTTCCGTACCCGGCATTGAGACCAAAGAGCAGTTGCTCGAAAAGGTTACAGAATACAGCCACGAGCTTGGTTACATTTTCATTGCTCTCGGATTTTTCATTGTAATCTATCTGGTGTATAAGGGTGCAAAGAAAGGAAAGTAATTTTCATCTTATACAAAAACAGAGAGAGGGTTACGCTTGTCAAAAAGCGTAACCCTCTTTATTATATCACTTGGAGACTATTTCTTTATAAATTTACCGGATACCACCCTGCCATCCTCATAGAGTGTACGGCGAATATAAACTCCGCAAGGAAGTTCGTCGTAGGAGACTTCGTTGCCTTTAAGATTGTAATATTTTTCTGAAATAACCGCCGCGTCCTCTTCGACTGAAGCTATAGAGGTAACATCGCTCAAATGGTAGCCTGTAACCGTGTCGCTGACAACGAATTTATTGTAACTGCTGTAGAGATTGGTGCTTCCGGGGGTGGGACGATGCATAATGTAAAGCCGTTCACTGCCATCGGGATAACGGCCGAATGTGCGGTCATCGGGATGAGAGGTGTAAACAAGTTCGTCGCGCCACAACAGTGTGCGGTCGTCATCGGCATATGCGCTGAGGATAATGCGCCCGCCGGATGAAGGGAGTTTGAAGGGCAAATGAAGTTCGCGGCGCGACGGTTCCTCATCGGCCCACAGTATAATGCTGCTGTGTGGGGCGATGCGCGTCATTCCCGGATAGGTGTCGGGGAAGCGGTGGAGTTTAGGATTCTCCTCGCTGTTGCTGATATACATTCCTGCTATATTTATAACAGAATCTGTCCTATTATAAAACTCTATCCAGTCGCTTTTTTCGAAGTAATCATTGCGCACAAGTTCCTTATTGGCACCAAGCTCGTTGATGCGTACTGCGGGTACAAGATGGCCGTAGAGTGTGTCTATACGCACGAAGCGGGGGGTGATTGTGTATGCGTCTGTAACCGCAGTAAAATCAAGTATCGTATCAGTATAATTCGGACCATACTCTTTCTGCTCCTCAGGCTTTTTCCCGGCCGCAACCACCCAGTTGCTGAATTTGTAACCGTAGGGGACATCCACCGAAAGACGGTATTTTTTACCTTTGTTCACATAGCCGTCGAACACCCCGGTGGGCACCTCTACCCCATCAATGTAGAGCGCTGTCTTTGCGCCGGGCGCTATAACAATATTGGAGGGGCCGCCCAATGAGAAGGATTCTGCCAACTGCTTCACATATATCTCCTTGCGCTCCTTTGCAAAATTCACATACTGCCTGCATTGCCATGCAAGGTCGTATCCCGTGCCCCATCGTTTTGTATGGTAGGGTGTTTCGTCGGTAATCTGCGCGCTTATATTGTCCATAATGGTCTGCACCCGTTCCTCGCGCATTGTTCCGCCGATAACAGCCGTTGCATGGGCAAGGAATTTTTCGCGGAAGGGAGCATATTTTATAAGCCCCTGATAGATGCGGCCGGTAGGAACTCTAACATTCGAGAGTCCTGAACGGTCGGTGGCTGTAAACTGATTATAACTCAGACTTGAAAATCCGTGGTCGAGGTCGAAGAGCACCCAACGGTAGCCGCCGCCGTCGCGTTTGCGATAGAATTTCACATTGTTGCTCATCCAGTCGCTGTTACCCGAAAAGCTCTGCGCCACAATGTAGTTTATATATTCGTCGACATCGAGGAGAGTGCATATCTCTTTGTAAGAGTGGTCGGTTACTCCCGCGTCTATCAGTTCAAGCAGTCTGTTCAGGGCTACTTTGTCGCCGAGAGCAACGCCCCCGGATGCGCTGTTGTGCACAAGGTCTATTTCTTCCTTTTCGTACCCCCAGTTGCTGTAGACATGATGCTGGTTGGAACGTTCGCGTATGTTTATTATGCCGTAATATTCGCCATTGATAAAATGTATTGCCGGCTGATAGGCCTGATAGTCAATATCCACTGTGCCGGCATATATGCTCTGCTGAAAGGCATCGCGACACATCGATGAGTAGAAGTCGTTGCCGCTGTTGCGCAGGTTGAGGCTCTTGAAGCGGTAGTAGGGCTTTTGTGCAAAGAGGCGGACATCGAAGGAGTTGCGTCCTTCGTACTTCTTTTCGGCATTCAATTCTATCGATTTTTCGGGATAGGAGCGCGAGTATCCGCCACCGATGGCAATGTCGCACTGTTGCGAGAAGTAGCCATCGCGGGGGTTATTGATTATCTCAACATTTGCAGGGCGACGCCAGTCACAGTTCCAGTTGGCAGGATAGGAGACGCCGTTGCCGGTTATGCCGTTTGTGCCCACACAGTATATGCCTATCGAATCACTCCAGAGATTTTCGGGGTTTGTAGTGATTGATATTACAGGGAGGGTTATTTCGCGATTCTTGTCTATTATATATGTGGCTGTAAAGATTTCCGAAGGGATGCAACCTTTCTTGAATGTACGCGCACGTAGTACGGTTGTCCGGCCTATATACATTCTGCCATCCCATACAGCGCTGCGATTATCGGGTATGCTGCCATCGGTGGTGTATTTTATTGTACCACCGTCGGAGGAGAGTTCCACCATTATGTTGTCGGCATATAATCCGGCGGGAGTGTTCACGCGAGGTTTGCCGGCACGTTTGACTGAAAATTCGCTATCGTCGTTGGTGGCTCCGGGCGTGGGGGTGATGCAAGTACCCCACACTTCAGTGGCATCACCCTTGCGGGCGTATGATACTTCGGGGAAGGCGTAGGAGTATTCAACATGGTCGACCGACATGCCCTTTTCATCGTAGAGGTAGAGGGTGGCTCCGTCGCAGTCCAGTTTGAAGTTCACGTGCGAAGCATTGAGCTCGTTGTTGTCGAAGAATATTATTTTATATGCATTTGGTTGGAGCGTCCCTGTATTTGCAGGCAGAATATATTTACGCGGGAGGGAGGCATCATCGCTCAGGCTATAGCCTGCAAGGTTTATTGCCTTGGGGCTGTTGTTGTAGAGTTCCACCCAGCCGCCGTAGTTATATGTATCGTCGAGCATATATGAGACGTTCGCCGCCATCAGTTCGTTTATCACTATGTTGTGCAGACGGGCACTGCCGGGGAGCGTCAGCGCAAGCATCAGACTTAATATGTATATACGGAGAGATGTTTTCATAGATCTATTTTTTGTATTGTTTACAGGTTATCGTCTTGCCGTTGGTGTAGCGGGTTCTACATATATACACACCGGCGGGAAGTTCGTCGTACGAGCCTCCGACCAATATTCCGTTTGAGGAGTAGTATTCTACCGAGAGAATTTCTGCATCCTCAACCACATTGGGGACTGAGGTTATTGCATCCTTTATATGATAGCCTGTTACTGTATCGAGCGCTACAAAACGATTGTTGCTATTGCATAGATTGGTGCTTCCGGGAGTAGGACGGTAAAGTTCATAGAGTTTATTGCCTCCATCGGGGAAGCGGCCGAATGTGCGGTCGTCACCATGAGGAGTATAGACTATTTCGTCGCGCCAAAGAAGAGTGCTGTCATCCTCGGAATATGCACTAAGAATGATGCGGCCGCCTTTCGATGGCAGTTTGAATGGAAGGTGAATATCGCTGTTACCTGATTCCTCATCAGCCCACAGGACTACATGACCGTAATGGGCTATCCTTGTTGCATCGGATCGGTCTGCGGGAATGCGGTAGAGACGCAGGTTATCCTCGCTGTTGCTTATATACAGCCCGGCAATGTCAAAGACAGTGTCGGTAACATTATACAACTCCACCCAATCGCTCTTTTCGAAGCGGTCGTTATAGACAAGTTCCTTGTTGGCTCCAAGCTCATTGATGCGCACTGCGGGCGGCAGGTATCCATGCAGAGAGTCGAGCTTTTCGAAGCGAGGGACGAGTGTGTATTCACCGCTTATGGGAAGAAATTCATACTCATTTGAATAGATATTAGGTTTACGTGCCTGCTTATTTTCTTTACCAGCCGATGTTGTTTCTTCTTTCTTTACGGTAACATCCCAATGTTTGAATTTATAGCCTACAGGTACTTCAACAGAGACATCGTAATTGCTGCGTGCATACAGATAGCCGTCAAATTCTCCTGTAGGCACCTGTTCGCCGTTAAGGAAAAGCGCGGTCTTTACCTCCGGTGATATTTTTACTTTCAGAGGAGTTCCCAACGAAAAGTATTCACCCATATGCTTTATATATGTCGCCACCCTCTTTTTAGCGAAATTCTTGAAATCGGCCGCCTTTCCTTCGATATTGTAATTTTTACCCCAACGCCTGCCATGATGGGATATTTCGTCACTTATCAACGACTTTATACTATCTATTATAGCAGAAGTTCTTTCGTAGCGCATGGCACCGCCTATGATTGCAAGAGCACGGTCTGTGAATTTCTGTCTGAATGGGTTGCATTTTATAAGCCCATTGAATATCTGCCCTATGTATGCATCCTTGTTATTCAGGATGGAGGTGAACATATCGCGGTCAACCTCTTTGAATCCGAAATCTGTATCGAAAAGTATCCAGCGGAAGCGACCGTTATCGCGGTTCCGATAGAATTTGACATTATTGCCCATCCAGTCGGTATTTGCCGAAAAGCTTTCGATTACAATATAGTTTATAAATTCGTCAATATCTATATAAGGCAACACTTTTTCGTATGCAGTGGGATTTACATATAACCCTCTTACAAGTGTAAGCAGTTGGTTGAGAGCAGCCATATCTCCATTGAATGCCACGCGGTCGTGCTGCTCGATAAGGTCGATATTCTCCTTATCGTACCCCCAGTTGCTATTGACATAATGCTGGTTCGACCGTTCGCGTATGTTTATTATGCCATAATATTCACCATTGATAAAGTGAACGGCAGGTTGGTAGGCCTGATAGTCGACATCCACCACTCCTGCGTAGAAACTCTGTTGCATTGCATCGGAGAACATCGTCTCATGGAAATCGTTACCGCTATTGCGTAGATTGACACTTTTGAAACGGTAGTATGGTTTCTGTTGGAAAAAGCGGGTCGCAAAAAAGTTCATGCCCTCGAATTTCTTTTCGGCATTAAGCTCGATAGACTTCATCGCATAGGCACGCGACCAGCCACCACCGATGGAAGCCTCGCACTGCTGCGAGAAATAGTCATCGTACTTGCCATTGAAGATTTCCACATTCACAGGACGCTTCCAATCCATATTCCAATTTGCAGGGTAGCTGACACTGTTGCCGGGCTTGCCATTAGTACCGGTGCAATAGATACCAATCGTATCGTTGAAGAAGTTATCGGGGTCGGTAACTATGGAGATTACCGGCAAGTCAAATTCCCTCTCCTTTTCTATAATATATGTAGCAGTGAATATCTCTGATGGAATGCAACCTTTTTTGTATGACCGCGCCCGAAGTACGGTTGTAGAACTTACGCCCATGTATCCGCTCCATATTTTGCTGTTTTCGCACGGTTCACTACCATCGGTTGTGTATCTTACCGTAACACCCGCAGGAGCTGTCAGTTTGAGCACAAAGCCTCGTTTGTAGACTCCTGCGGCGACACTCGCTTCGGGTGCCGCAAGGCGCTCCACCGAAAATGCCGAGCCATCATTGCTGCGACCGGGAGTGGGAGTGATGCAGGTTGCCCATGAACCTACACCGTCATTTTTACGGGCGTAAGAGAGGTTTGGATAAGAGTAGCCATACTCCACACTGCTGAGAAGCCCTCCCTCCGGTGAAAAAAGATAGAGCGTTGCGCCATCGCAGTCGAGTTTGAAATCTGCTTGACGACTGTCAAGGTCATTATTGTCGAAAAATACAATTTTGAAAGAACGTGGTTCTATTACACCTACAGAAGAGGGTATTACAAATTTGCGTTCCTTATCAGCATCATCCGTAAGGCTGTAGCCTGCAAGGTCGATTTTTTCGTCAGAAGCATTATATAGCTCCACCCATGCACCATAGTTGTATGAGTAATCGAATAGAAAAGAGACATTTGCAGGCATTATTTCATTGACAACAACTCCTCTCTCTCCTGCAAACGAGGGAAAGCAAAGCGATATTGCGACAAAGGCAAATACAATACTGATACAGCGGTGCATGGCTTACAAATTTCAGCAAAGGGCTATCCAATTGCTATAACTTCACAAAAATAGTAATAATCTTTGAAAATAGCAACAGACAATAAAATCCACAAATCAGATGATTTGAAGATGATAATACTAAAATCGTAAATAAAGTTATGAAATTTGCACCAAACTTACTATCTTTGCGAAAATTTACCCATCGAAAGACACATTACGGTGCCACACAACAAATTATCGACACATTCCGATAATAGACACAGTGCACCATACCGTCTTTTGACATTCAGCCACGCAAGTTACGTTGTGTAGGCTTTTTTGTGAGTAGTAACAGTAATAATATTAATAGCATATTAAGTGAAAGCATGTTTCATGGGGTTGGGCTACATAGGTTTGCCCACAGCCATAATTGCAGCCAAACACGGTATAGAAGTAGTAGGAGTTGATGTCAACCCTAAAGTTGTTGACATGACAAACAGGGGCGAACTTCACATCATAGAGCCAGGACTCGAAGAGTTATTGCAGGAAGTTGTAAACAACGGTTCACTCAAAGCATCCCTCACTCCGGAGATATGCGATGCCTACTTCATGGTGGTACCTACACCGTTCAAAGGCGACCACAAGCCCGACATTTCATTCGTCGAGGCTGCTACACGCACAGTACTCCCTCTGCTGAAAGAGGGCGACCTCTATGTGATAGAGTCGACATCACCTGTTGGCACAACCGAAAAGATGAAAGAGCTCATCTTCACCCTGCGCCCCGAACTAAGAGACAAAATATACATAGCATACTGCCCCGAGCGCGTACTCCCAGGCAACGTAATATTCGAGCTTGTAAACAACGACCGCGTTATCGGTGGTATAGATGAAGCATCAACGCAAAAAGCCGTTGAATTCTATAGCCAATTCGTAAAAGGAGCACTTCACCGCACAAACAGCAAGACCGCCGAGATGTGCAAACTTACCGAGAACTCCTCACGCGATGTGCAGATAGCATTCGCCAATGAGTTGTCGCTCATCTGCGACAAGGCCGGCATCAACGTATGGGAACTGATTGAGCTCGCCAACAAGCACCCCCGCGTAAACATCCTACAGCCCGGATGCGGAGTTGGCGGACACTGCATAGCGGTAGACCCCTATTTCATAACAGCGGAATACCCCGAAGAGGCAAAGACTATTGCACTTGCACGCGAAGTGAACAATTACAAATC
This sequence comes from Bacteroidaceae bacterium, assembly GCA_017557045.1. Classification (GTDB taxonomy): domain Bacteria; phylum Bacteroidota; class Bacteroidia; order Bacteroidales; family Bacteroidaceae; genus HGM04593. The sequence continues at coordinate 12,770 of JAFYLO010000075.1, forward strand.
GCAATGGTGCGCCGAAAAGGTAAGGAATGAGATGTTGCAGTTCGAGCTCAAGAACGGACGCAAGCCCAACGTGGCTATGATGGGATTGGCTTTCAAGCCCAACATTGACGACCTGCGCGAATCGCCCTCAAAACAGATAGTAATGAAGGTGATGCAGGGATGCAACAACAATAACATCCTTGTGGTAGAGCCCAACATCGAAACTCACAGCGTATTCAAGCTCACTGACTACAAAGAGGCATACAGCAAAGCAGACATTATAGTTATGCTCACAGCACACGACCAGTTCAAGACACTGCCATACGATGACAGCAAAATAATATTGGACTTCTGCGGCATATACAAGAAATAACAAGCAAACAGACATACATGCAAAGAGGCAACCTGTAATTTGCAGGTTGCCTCTTTGCATGTATACCAAAAAAAAGCATACATTAGTTGTCATTTAGACAAAGAACAATTACCTTTGCAGTAAGCCGTAAAAGCACCCCGCAAGTTAGAAGCTGTTTGAATTTTATTTCGGAATTATTTGAGAGGTATTTTGAGTAGATTTTTTTTATTGTTTTGCAGGGAATAGCGGGCTATTTCCAAAAAACAAGAAAGAAAATATGCCAAAATAGACTCAAATAAGCCGAAATG
>JAFYLO010000076.1 GCA_017557045.1 Bacteroidaceae bacterium
AGAAGCTGTTTAAATTTTATAGGAAAATATTTCTATATTTGCGATGTTATTTCGGTTTATTTGAGTCTATTTTGGCATCTTTTCTTTCTTGTTTTTTGGAAATAGCCCGCTATTCCCTGCAAAATGCGAAAGAAAATCTACTCAAAATACCTCTCAAATAATTCCGAAATAAAATTTAAACAGCTTCTAAATAAAATTCGTAAATTAGCACTCCATAGCATAAAACCAAAAACAAAATGAACTCTCCTCTGAAAGTATATAAAGCATCAGCAGGCTCCGGCAAGACCTTTACTCTTGCCGTAGAATACATCAAGCTGCTGATTGAAGAGCCGTCGGCATACCGCCACATACTTGCCGTTACCTTCACCAACAAAGCCACAGCCGAAATGAAGGAACGCATACTCAGTCAGCTATACGGCATATCAACCTCGCACCCCGACTCCGAAAGCTACTTCGGCATAATAAGCAAACACTTCCCCACCCTCAACGGCGAGGAGATACGACGTCGTGCCGGCACGGCTCTCGGCATGATGCTCAGCGACTACAACCGTTTCCGCGTGCAGACCATCGACGCTTTTTTCCAGACCATATTGAGGGGACTCGCCCGCGAGCTCGACCTCAGCGGAGATGTAACCATAAGCCTCGACAGCGAAAAACTGCTGAACGAAGCTATAGACCAAATGATAACCAAGCTCACCCCCACTTCCGAGGAGATGGGGTGGCTCGTGGAATACATAACAGAACACCTCTCCAACAACGACAGTTGGAAGATAGACAAAGGACTTAAGGAATTTGCAAAGAACATCCTGAGTGAAGAGTACCAGGAACGTGGCGAGAGACTGCGCGAGCAGTTGGATGCCGACAAGGGTGCGATACTTGCCGACTTCCGTAAAGAACTCGCCAAAATTGAAAAAGAGATACTCGACGAAGCGGAATCTCTCGGCAAGCAATTCCATGCCATAGCTGCTGCAAACAACCTCACAGCCGACGATTTTTTTCAGAAGAAAAATGGTGTATGGAGCTACTTTACCAAATTGCAGAACAGAATTATTCCGGACGAAAACAAACACGCAGCAAATAGTGTTTTTTCCCCTAAAAAACTCATTAAAAAGGAGATCCCCGCCATCGACTACGATAAAATCGTTGTACTCTACAATAGAGCAGAAGAAATGCGCATCAACGACCTTTCCCGACTCACCACCAGCCAGTTATCGGTAATGCGCCTGCATCAGTTGCGCCTGCTCAACACCATTGCCCGCGCCCTGCAGGAAGAGAACAATAAAGAAAACCGTTTCCTGCTGGCACAGACGACATTCCTGCTCAGCAAAATGATAACAGGCAACACCTCTTTCATTTACGAAAAGACGGGAACAGAGATACAACACATCTTCATTGATGAATTTCAGGACACCTCCATACTGCAATGGAAGAACTTCAAAGTGCTGCTCGAAGAGACTATCTCCAACGGCAACACCAGCCTCATCGTAGGCGATGTGAAACAGTCAATCTACCGATGGCGCAACAGCGACTGGAGCATCCTCAACAACCTCGAAAAAGAGTTCCCGCACTACAACGTCAAGCCGGACACTCTGAAGACCAACAGACGCAGCGAACGTCGAGTAATAGAATTCAACAATGCCCTCTTCACCGAAGCCGCAGAACAAATAAGCCTGAAGTACGACAACGACCTCGGAGCAAGCAGCAAAGAGCTTGTACGCGCCTACAGTGACGTAAGTCAGGAGATACTGCCCGACAAGCCCGACAGAGGATATGCCGAAGTAAGATTCATAAAAAAGGAAGAAGAGAAAAATATAAAGGAGAGCATCTGCGCACAACTGATGCAGACACTCGACACACTCATCAACCACAATGGTGTCAAGCCCTCGAACATAGCAATCCTTGTGCGCACAAACAACGAAATTACAATGATAGCCGAGGAATTCACCAGACATTTCCCCGGACACACGATAATATCGGACGATGCCTTCCTGCTGTCAAGTTCCACGGCACTGCAAATGATAATATCCACCCTGCGCCACTTGACAGACCCCGACGACAAGGTAAATACAGCATTCCTTGTCATGCGCTACGCCGACATCAGAGGGACAGAAGCAATCCCGGCAAAGCTCACATCCCAAGAATACATAGACTCGCTGCTGCCCGCCGAATACACACGACAGAGGGATATACTGCTCAATACTCCCCTCTACGAACTTATAGAAAAAATAATAGACATCTTCTCCTTGCACACAATCGAAGGAGAGGCTCCTTATATATACACATTCCTCGACCTCACCGCAAAATACCTGAAGGACAATCCCGCCGCGCCCGACAGTTTCATAACATACTGGGACGAAGAGATGTACAAAAAATCTATCCCGTCGGTAGAGGGCGACGGAGTGCGCATACTAAGCATACATAAATCCAAAGGACTCGAATTCCACACAGTGATAATCCCATTCTGCACATGGGAATTTATCGACTACAGACACACAAAAACCCTATGGTGCGTCCCCAACGAAGAACCATTCAATACCATAAGCCTGCTGCCGATAGACTTCAAGAAAGCAATGCTCGACTCAATATATCATGCCGAGTACAACCACGAATACCTCTACCAGCTGGTCGACAACCTGAACATACTGTACGTAGCCTGCACACGCGCCGGCAAGAACCTCATAATATTCACAGGCGACACAGGCTCAACAGGCGACATAATGTACAAGCGCCTGCTACCCATAATAAAAAACATTTCACTCCCCGGCGCCACATACGACGAAGAGGAAGGAATATTCACCTACGGAGAGATAGTACCATCCGGCGAAAAGAAGAAAGAAGAGAGCAATAAAAAGCCAAACCCTTTCCTCACCCGCCCACAGGCCCACTTCCAAAAATTCAACTACCACGAAAGAAGTCCGCAGTTCCGCCAATCGCGCAGTCTCAGACGCTTCCTCGCAAACGAAGAGAGCGAGTTGCAGACACTTGAAAATATAGCCCGCGGCGAACTGTTGCACGAACTGCTTTCTCGTCTGCGCACCGGAAACGAGCTGCAAAGAGAACTCCGCAAAATGCAACTCGAAGGCCTCATAGCCACCGACAAAGAGAGAGCCGGCATAGAAAAACTGATAACCGGCGCACTCACCAACCCCACGGCTTCCGACTGGTTCAGCGGCCGATACAAACTCTACAACGAATGTGCCATACTTGACGCAAGCGACAGCAAAGAGAGCCGCCGCCCCGACCGCGTAATGACAGAAGGAGAAAAAGCCATAGTCGTGGACTTCAAGTTCGGAACACCACGTTCCTACTACAAAGAGCAGGTCCAAGGATATATGGACAAACTCAAACGGATGGGTTACACCCAAGTAAGCGGATACCTTTGGTACATATACAACAATAACATCGAAGAAGTATGAAACCATTTCTCAAACATATAGCCGAAGATCTCTACAGAGAATACGGCAACCGTCTCGCCGACATAACAATAATATTCCCCAACAAACGCGCAGGGCTCTTCTTCAACGAATACCTGAAGCAGATAAGCACCACCCCCATCTGGTGCCCCGTCTACAAGACCATAGGCGAACTGTTCAACGAGAACAGCACAAGCATAGAGGGCGACCCGATAGAACTCGTCAGCATACTGCACAAGGAATACTGCAAAGCCACTGGCAGCACCGAGACACTCGACAAATTCTACTACTGGGGCGAGATACTCATAAAAGACTTCGACGAAATAGACAAGAATCTCGTCGATGCAGAGAAACTCTTCTCAAACCTCAGCGACCTCTACTCATACGGTACGGCATCAGATACCCTCGACGAGGAGCAGCGCCACGCCATAGAACAATTCTTCCACCACTTTAAGGAGAAAGAGAGCGAAGAAGATGAGAACACCATAAAGAAACGCTTCCTCAGCATCTGGGAAGCCCTGCTGACCATATACACCAACTTCCGCAACAGACTGCGCGAACAGAACATAGCCTACCCCGGACTGCTCTGCCGCGATGTAATAGAGAATGGCAACAGCCTCAAATTCACGCAGGAGAAATACATCTTCGCCGGCTTCAATGCCCTCAACCGCAGCGAAGAGGCACTCTTCGACCTTCTGCAACAACAAGGGAAAGCCCTCTTCTATTGGGACTACGACACCATCTACACCGACAACCCCGACCACGAGGCGGGCCGCTTCATGCGCCCTAACCTCCGCCGCTATCCCAACCGTCTCACAGATGAAGCCTACAACAATCTGGGCAAAGAGAAGAACATCACATTCGTATCTGCCACTACAGAGAACATACAGACACGCCACCTCTATGACCTTCTGAGCAACATCCCCGAAAACAAAGAGCTCGAAACAGCCGTGGTACTCTGCAACGAAGAGATACTCGAACAGGTGCTCCACACCATCCCATCCACAGTGAAAAACATCAACATCACAATGGGTTACCCTGTGGCACACACCCCCGCATACAGCTTCATGAAACAGTTGACCGAACTGCATATCAACGGCTACGACCACGAACGCAAAAGATTCCGTTACGAAGCAGTTGCCGGCATACTAAAACACCCCTACACCACACTATGCAGCGCAAATGCATCGAGAATAGAAAAAGAGATAACAAAAAACAAGGAATACTACCCCGACGAAAAGAGACTGCACGCCGATGAGTTCCTCGAAAAGATATTCACCCTGCCCACCGACAACCTCAGCTGGATAACCACCGTGCGCGACATACTGCACACGATAACCAACACCACTCCCGACAACGGCGCAACGAGCTACGAAGAACTTTTCCGCGAATCCCTCTTCAGCATCTACACACAGGCACAGCGCATAATCTCACTGCTCGAAACAGGCGAAATAGAGCTGCAGTTGCGCACCCTCACCTCGCTCTTCATGCGAGTGATAGGAGGACTGAGTCTTCCCTTCCACGGCGAACCCGTAGTAGGTCTGCAAATAATGGGACTGCTCGAAACACGCAACCTCGACTTCAAGAACCTCATCATGCTGTCTGCCAACGAGGGCAACCTGCCGCGCAGCAACAGCGGAAACTCATTCATCCCCTACAACCTGCGCCGTGCATTCGGACTGATGCTCACCGAACAGCGCAACGCTGTGTACACCTACAACTTCTACCGTCTGATACAACGCGCCGAGAACATCACCATGATGTATAACAACTCACTCGATGCAGCAGGACAAGGCGAACGCTCGCGCTACATGATGCAGTTGCTGCTCAACCGCAACGAAAGCATAAAGGAGATAAGCCTCACGTGCGAACAGAAGAACACCCCCTGTATCCTGCAACCGCAACCAAAAGAGACGGCAACCATACAAAAGCTGCGCCACATATTCGATGCAAACAGCAACCCTAAAGCCATAACACTCTCGCCCAGCGGAATAAACCGCTATTTGGAGTGCCCAATGAAATTCTTTTACTACTACATAGCCGACCTTAAAAAAGAGCAGGAGGTAGAAAGCACCATACAGTCGTCAGACTTCGGCAACATATTCCACAAAGCTGCCGAACTCTTCTACGACCACATAATAAAGGAGCATGGAAATCTCATACAGAAATCGCACCTCGAACCCTACCTCAAAGAAGATGCACACCTGTACGACCTTATTGACAAAGCGTTCAGAAGTTGCTTCTTCAAATGCAACGACGACGAAGAGATAACATTCGATGGCATGCAGTACATAAACCGCGAAATACTGCACCGTTGCCTGCTGCGCCTTATAAAGATAGACGCAGAACACACACCCTTCACATACGTCGGCAGCGAAAAAGAGGCCAAAATGACCATGACAACCACCACCGGCGGCGAAGCAGTCAAGCTGTCGGTTGGCGGCCGCGTAGACCGAATGGACCAAAAAGGGGAAGCCATAGAGATTATCGATTACAAGACAGGCGGTTCCCCCGGCAAGGACAAGAACACGGGCATAGAATCGCTCTTCGCCCGTAGCGGCAAACGCAGTTCCTACATATTCCAGACCATGCTATACTCGGCAGCCGTAAAGGCCACCTATGCCCCCCGGCAAATAACTCCGTCGCTACTGTATATACTCAAAAGAGATTACACCACCCGCGAAGAATTTACAATAAAAATAGCCGGCAAGAGCGTAACCGACTACCACGACTACCACGAAGAGTTCATGGCAGAACTGCAAAAGACAATAGATGAAATATTCAACAAGGATATTCCCTTTACGCACACCGAAGATTGCGACAGGTGCACATTCTGCGACTACAGGCAAATATGCGGAAGATAGATGCAAACATATATTTTATCCCGTTTATTGGACGCACTTTCAAAATTTTGATTATCTTCGCAACTAAATATATAAACGAAAATACAAACATACTACTATGGACGTAAAAGAAGAACTTATAGAGAAACTCATAGAACTGTCATTTGCCGAGGATATTGGTGACGGCGACCACACTACTCTCTCTTCAATCCCCGAAGATGCAATGGGCGAGAACATCCTCATTATCAAAGAGGACGGTGTGCTTGCAGGCGTAGAGATGGCAAAGCGCATCTTTGCACACTTCGACAAGGAACTGAAGGTTGAGGTACTTATGGAGGACGGCGCCGAAGTAAAGAAAGGCGACATAGCCATGCGCGTATCGGGCAAAGTGCGTTCTCTGTTGCAGACAGAGCGACTGATGCTCAATGTGATGCAGCGCATGAGCGGCATTGCCACAATGACACGCAAATATGTAAAACAGCTCGAAGGCACAAACACACGCGTGCTCGACACCCGCAAGACAACTCCCGGCATGAGAATAATGGAGAAAGAGGCTGTGAAAATCGGTGGCGGTGTAAACCACAGAATAGGTCTCTTCGACATGATTCTGCTGAAAGACAACCACGTGGACTTTGCAGGCGGCATCAAGCAGGCCATAGAGCGTGCAAAAGAGTATTGCAAGGAGAAGTGCAAAGAGCTGAAGATAGAGATTGAAGTACGCAACTTCGACGAACTGCAGCAAGTGCTCGACCTCGGCGGAGTAGACCGCATCATGTTCGACAACTTCGACACCACAGCCACACGCAAGGCAGTGGAAATGGTAGGCGGCCGCTTCGAGACAGAATCATCGGGAGGAATTACATTCGACACCCTGCGCGACTATGCACTCTGCGGCGTAGACTTCATTTCGGTAGGTGCACTCACCCACTCGGTGAAGGGACTCGACATGAGCTTCAAGGCAGTAAAATAAGAACAACCTAATAAAGACGGTTGCCACACCCCAAGCGAGGCTGCGCCAAAATAAATTTTGACACAGCCTCGTCTCTCTATAAAACCACACAACAATATACTGAAACATGAAAAAATCAAATGGCATATTGGTATTACTGGCCACTCTTATCATAGGCATAATACCGACAAACGCACAGGTAGTCTTCGAAAAAGGCGGGCTCTATCTTATACGCTCCAAGAAGTACGCCTCTACCGTGCTGAACTATACCGAGAGTAAAAGTGGTACAAGCGTAACACTGCGCAATGCAGACGAGTGTACCTCCACACACTTGTGGAACATCAACGACCTTTCGGGCAGTTACCGACTGATGAACCCCTTTGACAACCTCGCCATCCATGCTACCGGCGACGGTAAGATAGCGCTCGCCGAAAATAACGGTAGCGACGAGTCGCAGTTGTGGAAACTCGAACCCGTAGCTGCAAACACCTATCTGCTTGTTGCAGCCAACCGCCCCGACATGGCAATTAGGGCCACCGGCAAAGAGGCACTTGTGCTCGCAGCAAAAAGCGGTCTTAAAAATGACAAGGCTGCACACTTCGAAATAGTAAAAAGCGATGTAGCCGGATTCGATCCCGAACAGGCCTACCACATAGTATCGGCAACTGACGCCACAATGGTACTCGGTAACGGCGACAATTCCGAGAACAACGCTGCCATCCGCCTCGAAAAGAGCGACGAGCTCAACCGCGGACAATACTGGAGCATCACAATGCCCGATGCATCGACACGTGTCATCGGCGGAGTATATTACACACAGAACTTCGACGACGGCGGCGGCAACACATCAATCAAGCATCTGCTCCAGTGGCCTGCCGAACAGGGAGTGTGGAACAACGCCAAGTTCAACTTCATCCCCGTAAAAGGCGAGAGCGGAGTATTCCAGATAGCATCGGCCAACCCGGCAAAAAGCGCCTACGTATATGCGGCAAAGGAGAACCGTCTGATACAGGTGACTAAAGAGGAGGCCGGCAAAGAATCGTGGTTCCGCTTCAGCGCAGTCGAAAAGCCCAAGATTGAACAGCCGTGGTGGGAGGACGAAAAAGTATTCGCCATCAACAAAGAGCGCGGCAACGCCACATATATGCCCTACAGTACCACAGAGGAGATGCACGCCGACACTGCATACTACCGCACCCCCTGGACAGAGACAAAAAGTTCACTCGTACAGTCGCTCAACGGGATGTGGAAGTTCAACCTCGTCGACGAACCCTCGAAACGCCCCACTGAATTCTACAAGGAGAGCTTCGATGTATCCTCATGGGACGAAATACCCGTACCTTCGAACTGGGAAATGCATGGATAC
>JAFYLO010000007.1 GCA_017557045.1 Bacteroidaceae bacterium
TATTCTCTTTAGCCTCACCCTCTACAACGCCTGTCTTCAAGGCAAAGAGCGCAGGGGTCTGCATGGTATTAAGGATCTCCGTCCTGAAAGTACCGTCTTCGTTCAGGAAGCGTTCCTTTATGTAGAGTTTTGCCTCGTCGGCCATCAGCCTGTATTTTTCAGCATCGCGTCCTGTAGCCTTTGCCATGTCGCACATCATTGCAGCATCAAGAGCCCAATACGACGAACAGAGATAATTCCAATAATCAACAGCTTCGGGCAGAGGGCCGTCAGAAGAGAACGCTCGTCCGCTACAGCTCTCCAGGGGCTCGTAACTCAACCAGTCAGCCCACTGGTAGTTGTAGTTCTCCCCACGCAAGGTTTCGTGGTCGTATTTTGTCTCATATATACGGTTCATAAAGAGATTCATCGACTCCCAATTCTCTTCGATTATACCTGTGTCGCCAAACTGCTTCCATACAGTCCACGGGACAATGATGCCTGCATCGCCCCATCCCAGACGCATAAATTCGTTGCCATACTGCGCCCAGGGTGCCACACCGGGATATCCACCCAACGGATGTTGGCTGTCGCGCATATCGCGCATCCACTTCTTGAAGAAAGAGAGGGTATTTGCAAAGAAACTGCCGGTTTCGGCAAAAACCTGAGTATCGGCAGTCCATCCAAGACGCTCATTACGCTGCGGACAATCGGTGGGAACAGAGAGATAGTTGGAGAGCTGCCCCCAATATGTATTTTGGATAAGTCTGTTTATAAGGTCGTTTCCCGTAGAAATATGTCCTATCTCCAAATTACCGGCTATGGAGGTTACGGGTATTGATTTTACAGATTTGATGCTCACATCTCCAGATGCCGTAATCGACACATAGCGATACCCGAAGAAGGTGCAACGAGGAGAATAGCTGACATAGTCGTTGCCGAGAGCAAAGGTGTAACCAAGAATCATAGCACTCTTCGGAGTACGTAAATTTTCGCGATGCACACTGCCTTCGGGACCATCCATTCCTCTGCTTCTTGCTCCGTTACCATCGTTAAGCAACTCACCGGGAAGACAAGTAAGCACTACACCCTCATTTGCCTTAAAAACAAATTCAGGCACACCGGCACAATTCTGCCCGAAATCCACAACCAGAGTCTCCCCTGCTTTTATATTCATTGTTTCGCCCGATGCAAACTCCTTGACAACTGTCACTTTACCGAATTCGTTCTCAACAGCGCCCTCTACACCTTTCCAAGTGTATGCTTTCACCGGAGAGAGTGCAAGGTCGCGACGCAGATACACCTCGGCACCTTCTGAGGGAAGGATTTCACCTTCAAATTCAGTATTCTCTTCGGGTGCAGAGAGTTGGTCTGCACAATCGTATCCCATTACTTCGCGAGCATCATACTCTTCACCATCGAATATGGCTGCATGCTTCACCGGACCTGCAATGCCTGCCTTCCAATGTTCAAGGTCAGTTCCATAGAGCTGCTTGCTGCCATCGGCATATGTCAGTTCAAGCACACTTCTGAACGCACACTTCTTACCGACCATACCTACAATCTTGTCGGCCCACCATCCGGGAGTAACCTGAGCCGAGAGAGTATTTTCTTCACCCTGACCGGTGAGAAACGCATCAGTGATGTCGTATGTAAACGAGCGCTTTGTCTTTCTGCAATGTGTGAATCCGGGTTTGAGAATCTCTTTTCCCACACGTTTTCCATTGATGTAAATGTCGTAAACGCCCAAACCTGCAGTCATCCACTTTGCCGAAACAACCTTTTGCTTGTTCTCTACCGTGGAGACGAACCAGCTTGCGCCATCTGCCGCCCTTCCATTATTATCTTTTGTCGCCACAGGTGCATCTGCCGCAGAAATCCATTTGGAGACACGCCATGCCGAATTGTCAAGAGGCGCAATTCGTGTACCCACCTCAATTGTAGAAGATGAGCAACAGGTTACAAATAGCAACAATACCATTACTGCAAAATGAGCCAAGAGAGAAAAGATGTTTTTCATAACTTCTATTTTGTATTTATCAGAAGATGCAAATGTCTTAGTGTATGCACACTCATGCCTGTAGCAGCCATCATCGATTCAACTGGGAATACCATTTGCCGTCATCAGTTTCATATTGCAAAAATAGTTATTTTGATTCAGATGCTGTTTAAGAAGCTGTTTAAATTTTATTCCGAAATTATTTGAGAGGTATTTTGAATAGATTTTCTTTCTTGCTTGCAGGGAATAGCGGGCTATTTCCAAAAAATAAGAAAAAAAGATACCGAAAGTTGCGATTAAGCGAGCGCAATGTGAACTTGTTCACAAATTGCAAAGCGAGTGAAAGCAACTTCGATAACATCAAATTGACTCAATCGACGCCAAACAGAATGCCATACAAGCTTGCTTGATATGGCTGAGGTGCGAAGGAGATAAACTCTGTTAAGGGTGGTTCTATAAATTAGTTCGAGGCGATTTTTGAGTTTATTTCGAGTATATTCTTTTTTTTTACGATGGCGCAACCTTTGTGTTGCAACTGAGTAAAAATGAAGAAGATGCCGAAATAAAACAAATGTTCGTATAAGCGAGTGAATAAAAGTTTACTTTTATTTCCAACGAGCGCAAAAGAACTTCGGAGAATCCAAAAGCGACCGAAATAGAATGCATCCTGAAAAGAAATATAGATCAATAATTTATAGAACTACCCTTAAATAAGCCGAAATGAACAGCGCAAATATAGAATCATTTTTCAAGAAAATTCAAACAGCTTCTTAAAATCTTCATTATTCTTGTAAATAATCAATTGGATTCAAATAAAACATCTTCTGCCAACCGAGCGGGGCATCGTCAATCCGCCACGGATACAGTATCAGCGTTCCTATTCCATAGTGCAAATGTGCAGGGGTTGTAATGGCATTTCCTGTATTACCGACAGTACCTATCTCGGTGTCTTGCGTAACAAATGCAAATGGTTTGGTCTTTATCTCATCCAGGTGTGCATAGTAGTGCAATCTCCATTTTGGACCAAGGACAACAACAAACTTACCACCTTTGCCATATTCTGTGGCGAGGAGAACGATTCCCCAAGTGGCAGAGTTTACCCTTGTGCCTCGCTTTGCAAACACGTCTATTCCTTTATGGACTATGGACGTCCCCCAACCCTCGTACCAGAATGTCTTATGGTTGTAACTGTTGCCGTCTGCACCAACAACAGGCATTTTCAGATTCTGTGGAAAGAGCATGCCAATCAAGACAATGGCCACCACAACTAAAACTATTCGTAATATAATGCGTTTCATAATCAAATAACTGAAAATCAAGAATCTGTTGATTTAAGATACTGCGGTCGCCCTGTGGGCAACCACAGTATTTGAATGAATGTAACTACGCTAAATAACTGTCGGTGCCTTTATGACTACAACCCGAAGATTTTATCAAACTCCGCTTTTGTGTAATTCTCCACTACGA
>JAFYLO010000077.1 GCA_017557045.1 Bacteroidaceae bacterium
CAAACCTTTCTTTGCCAGTCTGTCAAGCATCTTCTGTACTTCGGGGTATTTAGCCAAAGCTTGCTCTTTGTCTGTCATAGCACGCAGGCTGCGAACTGCTGAACGCATGTTCTTGCCGTAGTAACGATTGCGAAGGTTTCTCTTCTCTGTCTGTCTGATTCTTTTAAGTGACGATTTATGGTTTGCCATCTTTAAATTCTGTTTTTTGATTTTTACTGTAGCCCATAGGGGAATCGAACCCCTCTTTCAAGAATGAAAATCTTGCGTCCTAACCGATAGACGAATGGGCCGGCCTTTGAAGTACCTTTCGGTGAATTGCTTTGGCGTTATGTGTCCTAAGCGGATGCAAAGGTACAACAATTTTTATTACCTGCAAATTTTTAGAGCTGTTTTTTTACTCTAAAACTCTGTTTTTGTAGATTTTTCTACATTTTTTTCCTGAAATTCTATTTTTTTCTCTATTTTATTGCTTTTCTTTCCTTTTTTTTGTGCAGCGTCGGGCTTTTGTTTTTCTTACTCGGCAGGGTTGTAAGAATGCTTTTTAGTTGTTACATTTGTATAGTCGCTTTATTGCGTACGGTGCTTTGCGCTCTAAACCGACAACAATAGTATCAATGTGAGTGTTTTAATTTGTAATCCCCTCGGTGGGGTGGTGTTTCTTAAAATAAAGGAGGTATAATTATGTCAGACAGAAAATCACAGAATAGACCTGTAAAGGTTTTTAGCGGCAGCCTGTGGCAGGCGCAGGTGATACAGGGCTTGTTAGAGGCAAATCATATTGTGAGTATATTGGAGAATGAGACGCTCTCGGCGGTAACTTCGCCGTATGCTACTTTGGGTGGCGAGGTTTTTGTGTTGGTGGATATCAGGGACAGGGATTTTGCAGTCAAACTGATTTCTACTAATTCCTTGTCGTCCGTTCCCTACAATTAAGAAGTTGTTCCTTATAAACATAAAAGGCTGCCTCAAAAGGCAGCCTTTTATGTTTTGCGACAGGTAGATTATCGCTTGATCTCTTTGATACGAGCCTTCTTACCTGTGAGTGCACGCAAGTAGTAAAGTTTTGCGCGACGAACACGACCGTACTTGTTGACAGTGATGCTGTCGATAGAGGGTGAGTTCAAGGGGAAGATACGCTCTACGCCTACTGTTCCTGACATCTTACGTACAGTGAAACGTTTCTCGTCGCCGTGACCGCAGATGCGGATAACAACACCGCGATACAACTGAATACGCTCCTTTGTACCCTCGATAATCTTGTAAGCTACTGTGATTGTGTCACCGGGATGAAAATCCAACTCGCGTTTAACGTCTGTTGCAAATGCTTCTTTAGCAATTTTAAGTAAATCCATTGTATTGGTATTAAAAAATTGTTCATCTCTCCAGCGCAACATACCAAGTTACTCTTCCTTGACAGCGATTACGCCGAAAGCGGGTGCAAAGATAGACAAAATTACTTAATTTACAATGCAAATGGGCGTATTTTCTGCTTTTATTATTTTTTTCTGAAATTTTCGAATGTTTCAGATTCTTTTCAGAATTGTATAGTTACTTTGCATCAGCAGAAAAACAAAAATGAATGTCAAACCTTAAAAATATGAATATTATGAAACGAATTTTCTTGCTTACAGTATTGGTATTCTCACTTGGTATCCTCACCGCCAGCGCCGACAGAGACTATGTCATAACAAAGAATGAGCTCCCCGCAAAGGCTCAGCAGTTCATTAACCAGCACTTCGCATCAGCTAAGGTATCTTACGTAAAAGAGGAGCGCGACTTCCTCGACCGCAACTACGAAATAGTATTCGCCGATGGTGCAAAGATAGAGTTCATAAAGAATGGTGATTGGATTGAGATTGATTGCCGATTCACAGCGATTCCCTCGGCAGCAGTTCCCTCAGCGATAGCCGACTATGTGAAGAAGAACTTCCCCGATGCCAAAATCCTGAAGATCGAGCGCGAGCGCGGCGACTACGAAGTTAAACTCTCGAACAAACTCGAACTTACCTTCAACAAGAATTTCAAAGTAAAGAATATCGACGATTGATGTAATACTCTTGAAAAAGCGCCTCCTTTCCCGCGGGAAAGGAGGCGCTGATGTTTATGGTGTCTTTAAAGTCTTTAAGGTCTTTAGGGTCTTTAAGGTCTTTAGGGTCTTTAAGGTCTCTAAAGTCCTTAATGCCCTTAATGCCCTTATAGCCCTTTAAGCCTTTAAGCTCCTTACATTCTTGTCAACTTGCCATCCTTGAACGCTATGCGATAGCTTGTTCCTTTCTTGGTGTTGAATGACAAGGTTGCATCGCCATATCTGAGATCGCAACGCGAACCGCTCTTCGAGGTAACTATGGCTTCAATGAGTTTGCCCTCTTGCCATATAATCTCAACATCGAATCCGCCTTTGGCGCAGATGCCTGCTATGCGTCCCTCGCTCCATGCGTCGGGCAGTGCGGGGAGCAGATGAATGAATCCCATGTGGCTCTGCATGAGCATTTCGGTGATTCCGGCTGTTCCGCCGAAGTTGCCGTCAATCTGGAAGGGCGCGTGTGTGTCCCACAGATTGTCGAGTGTTCCGTTTTTCAGCAGGTTTCCGAAGAGTGTATATGCGTGGTTGCCATCGTGCAGGCGCGCCCACTGGTTCAGTTTCCAGCCCATGCTCCAGCCTGTAGCGCCGTCGCCGCGGTGCTGCAACACAACTTTCGAAGCCTCGGCAAGTTCGGGAGTGGTAACGGGTGATACTGTACGGCCGGGGTGGAGTCCGAACAGATGGTTCACATGACGGTGCTGGTCTTTGGGGTCATCGATGTCCTTGCTCCACTCCATAAGCTGTCCGTAACGGCCAATCTTGTAGGGTGCTAAGTTTTTAAGCACGTGTGCCCACTCTTTGCGCAATTTTGCGTCGGTGCCCATCACTTTGCTTGCCTCAATTGCATCGAGCAGAATTTCGCGGATTACTGCGTGCACGTATGTAGCACCGCTGTCTATCGGACCATGTTCGGGTGAGGTAGAGGGGGCTGCGGTGTAGCTGCCATCCTCGCGCTTCCACAGGTAGTCGACGGCAAATATTGCGCTGCTCTTGATAATTTCGTATCCAACCTCTTTCAGGAATTTCTTGTCGCGTGTGTAGTCGTAGTAGTCCCACACATGTGTAGCGAGCCAGGGGCCTGCCATGGGGTTGAAATTCCACGACATATCATAACTGCTGAAGGGTGATGTGAAACCGAAGATGTTGCCCGAAATACCGGCTGTCCATCCGCGTGCGCCGTAGTACGACTGTGCGGTTACAGCGCCCGGCTTGATGAGTGTGCGTATGAAGTCAACCAGCGGCAGCACGCACTCGTCGAGGTTGGTGGCGCAAGCAGGCCAGTAGTTCATCTGCAGATTGATATTGTTGTGGTAGTCTACATGCCAGGGGCCATCGACATTGTTGTGCCACATACCCTGCAGGTTGGCGGGCATGTTGCCGGGGCGCGAGCTTGCGATGAGCAGGTAGCGTCCGAACTGGAAGTAGATGCGCTCAAGTCCGTAGTCGGCCTTGCCCTTGCGGTAGCTTGCGAGGCGCTGCGGTGTGGGAAGGTCGTTCACTCCGGGATATTCGAGTGTCATCGGTGCGTTGGGGTTGAGATCCAACTGCACACGGCCGAAGAGTGCCGAGTAGTCGGCATAATGCTCCTTGAAGAGAGCATCGTATCCTTTTGCAACGGCATTTTTCATCCATTCGCCTGTAGTTTCATCGGGGTTTACGCCAACGTATGCTTTAGGGTCTTTGAAGTCGGGGTCGAAGTTTATCTTGTAGTCGGTGTCGGCTGTTACATAGAATACAACCTCGTCGGCGCCGCTGATGTAGATTTTGCCATCCTTGACGGTTGTTGTGCCGCCCTTTGCAGTGCTCTCTATGCGCAGGGTGTACTGCATGCTGTTGTTGTCGAGTACGCCTTTATATATAAGGCCATTTTCGCCATTCTTCTGCAATGTACCTTCCGATACAGGGTTGGGGGCATAGCTGAATATGAGGTTCTGCATGCCGGGTTTGTCGGCGCTATATCGCATCACCATTGCATTTGCGGGGTATGATGTGAAGTAGCGGCGTGTGTAGTTGATTCCGTCCTTTTCGTACTGTACCACGGCGAGTGCCGAGTCGAGTGAGAGTGCGCGTTTGTAGTCGCCCATTCCCACGAGGCTGTGTCCGGTCTCTATGTAGAATTCGCCCATTGTGGTGAAGTTGCCGAAACGGAAGGGCTTTTCGTCGCCATATTCGTATGACGCTACACTGTTGAAGTTCTCGCGTGTGAGTTTGGCTGCTTTGGCATCGTCGCCGTCGATGAATGCCTGGCGTATATCCTTTAATAAATGTGCCGACTTCTTGTTTACGTTCCAATAGTATTCTGCGCCGCCTGAGGTGTTGGGGCCGCCGCGCCACAATGTCTTTTCGTTGAATGTTATACGCTCAGCCTCTACAGAACCCATAATGTTAGCACCTATGCTGCCGTTGCCTATGGGCAATGATTTTGATTCCCACTCCTGGTCGTAGTTCCAGTTAACTCCTCCGGCGGTTTCGGGTTTGTTTCTCTTAAGGCCGTTGCCGTCGTAGGCAATGCCTTTGAGGTCCCCTGCATTTTCGGGCTTGCCATTCCCGGTCCAAAGGTCGGGACGACCGCCGTACCAGACAGCGCGCCCCTTAAGGCTTGTCGGTTGGTCGAACCAGATGGAGAGTCCGTGTGTGTAGTCTGTCTCTGCGCTGAGTGTCATTGTGCAGATAATGCCTATGATGGGCAATAGTATTTTCTTCATACTCAATGTGTTGTTTATACATTTCAAGGCAGCTTTGCGGGCTGCCTTGAAATGTGTGTGTTAACTAATCGGTAGCCGTTATTTTACAATTACCTTCTTCTTGTTCACAATGTAGATGCCGGGAGCGGTAATCTTCTCTATCTTGCGTCCGGTGAGGTCGTATATCTCCTTCTCGCCGTTGTCGTCGCTCTCAATTGAGTCGATACCTACTGTTGCATCGTAAATTACAGATATGCTTGAAACGCTGTTCGATGCTCCGGGAAGTGCCTTGATGTTAATCTCGAATGGTGCCAATGTGCCGGCTTGTGCAGCCTTGTTGTATTTGTCGCTACCTTTGATGTAGGTGTTCAACTTGTACCCGGTTCCTACATAAGAGATTAACAGATAATCGGTTGACATGTCCGCCTTGCTGCTTGCCTCGATGGTTACGTTGGATGCAGTAGCGTTGATGCTGCTGCCGTTGGCTACGGCAAACATGGGGGTGTTCACTGCAAACTCGGTCTTTGCAAGGGTGAGGGTGCTTATGCCGTCAATCTTGCCAAACTGATAGGGTGCAGCCACTGTGATGTTGTTTGTGGGTGTGAATGGGAGTACAAGCGGGCGTACATCGTCTGTCTCGGCGTTGATGTCTGTGTAGCTTACGCCGGCTGCATTGAATGTTTCGGGTACATAGTATGCTGTGCCGTAGTACATGTCGAATTGCTTGCAGTTGCCGTCCTTGTCCACTACGTTGCTGCCGGCTGCCGATGCTGCCGATGCGTCGAGTGTGGTGTAGTATACGGTGTTGCTCTGTGTGAGTATCTCCTTGCTCTTGGCAATCCAAAGTGCTGCATCGCTGTTCTCCTTGAGGTCGACGAATGCTGCTGTCTGCTCGCCGCCTACAAAGAGGTTGCTGTCGTCGGCAATCTGCTTTCCGTAAGGCTTTCTGCCGTAAGGCTCGCCGTTGAGTGCCGCGAGAAGAGCGTTGTCGCACTTCATGGCCTTTTCCAACTTGTAGTAGGTCTTGGCGCTGCTCATCTTGGGGTATGTTGCTGTGCCGTTGAAGTGTGATGTACCTTTGGCGATTGTGAAACCGAGTTGTGCTGTGTCGAGCTGCAGTGTGTATTTTACTGCTTCGGCGCCACCCATAGCCTCGATATATGAGCTTCCGTAAAGTGCACAGCTGCTGCCGGCATTGAAGATGTAATATTCATTCTCTGCGCCGGTGGGGATGAATGCCCACATCATATATTCGTCTGTGCAGTTTTCGGGTTTATCCTCATGTACCACATAGTTGAGGTATCTCTTTGCAGTGCGCTCAACCGAGAGGTATTTGTTGTTGGCGGGGTTGAGGATGTAGTACCATGTGATGCCGTTGCTGATGTCGCTTGCGGGGTATTTGGGGATTATGCCGTATGCCGCTTTTGCTGCTGCCGCTGCTGCAAAGAGCTTTTCTGCAGCTTCGGCATACTCCTGTACAGAAGCTCCTGCACGTACGGTCTCTGCCTCAGCGGTCTCTGCAACGAGAGATTTTGCAAGGTCGATGATGTTGTCGGCCTTTACAAGTATATTGTCGTAGAGTACATAGTTGCCATTTGCAAGCTCCTCGGCAACGAGAAGTTCGGCTGTAATCTCTTTGGCTGTTGTGATAGCCGAGTCAAGAAGCTGGGTGTCATACTCGGTCTGGTTGTCCTCGGCTACTCTTATAGTCCACCAGCTGTAGGTTGTCTTGTACTCCTGTCCCTGTATGGTGTTGTCGCTCTTGATGGCAAGACAGTTGCCGTGGATGTTGTCCTGCTCCATGTAGAGATAACCGTTCCCCATTGATACAACGCGGAACTTTATTGCTTCGTCCTTGTTGGTGGTAACTGTTCCGGGCTTGTTCTTGAGCATTGATTTTATGTAGAATCCACTCTTGTTCTTGATGTAGTAGAGGCTGTCGTCCTCTGTGATGAACTGCCACATTTTAGCAGCCGATGCGTTTCCGCCTTTTGATACGTTGAATGTAGAGGCAGTTGCGCTGAGTATGTTCTGCGAGTTGCTTCTTGTTATCAAGTTGTAGTAGTTCTTGGGCTGCAACTTTACAACTGAGTTGGATGTGTAGATCTTGCTCAGTTCCTCATCGATGAGGGCGAGGTATTCACCGTATGTGTGAGCGCTCTGGTCGGCATTGTCTACAGCGGTCTGTGCCTCGCTCTTGAGTTCGGCGAGACGGGCTGTCTTTTCGGGGTAGTACCAACCTACTTTTGTGCCGTTCTTGTCGGTGTACTGTGTGTAGTATGCGATAGTCTTGAGAGCATATTTCAGAGCGTTGAGTTCTGCTTCAGCGCTTGTCTCGGCATAGGGTTTGAGCACAACTTCGTCGCCGTCGCCTTCTGCTGCTACTATTTTAATGCCGGGGTCGGCTGCAAGAGCTTCGGTGATGGTGAATTTCAGCGTGTTAGACATTGCCTTGTATTCTCCCTTGCCGTTGTAAACCTTGAAGCCTACAGCGCCTGTTCCCTTTTCTATGATGATTGTCTTACCGATCTTTGTGTATGAATAGCCTGTTGCTTCGGGTACTTCGCCGGGAATGTAGTATGTGTAGTGTCCTACATCGCCGCACTGTCCCACTCTGAAGTCTGCGGGTTCCTTGTTGCCACTGCCGCCGTCGGTGCGGGCGATGGGCTCTATGCGGTCCTCGATAAATTCGATGGCAGGTGCCTTACGGCTGAATGTCTTCATCTTGGCAAGTGCATTGTCAATCATCTCCTGTGTTACTGTAAGGTCTTTCCATGCAGCTTCTTTGTCGGTCAGCTGATGGATGGGACGGAAGAATCCCCATACCTTGAAGTATTCCGAGAGGTCCATATCGGCAGCCTCGCAACATTTTACGGCAAAGTGGAGAATATCCTTGTTACCCAATACGTGTGTGGGTGATGTGTCGATGCCATCCTCGCGCAGGAGTGCGAACAATTTGGGGTAGAAGTCTGTGTCGACACCTGCCATGTGGAAGTATTCGTACAACTGCCACCACATTCTCATACGGCTTTCGCCGAGCATGCTTGTCCAAGGTTTGCTCTGCGCGAAGTCGCGGCTGAGGGTTCCGATAGTGTCGCCACGTGAAATGAATCGGCCCATCTTGTACATTGTGAGGTTGGCAAAGAGGTTACAGCTGAGCTCGGTTGTTCCGATTACCTGAATTGAACCCTGATGGGTGTGTCCAAGCTCATGGCCGGGGCCCCATACGTTGTCGTGGTTGTCCATTACGACATCGTAGGGGAGCAGTTTGTAGAGGTATCTTACACCATACTGTGTGCGGTATGCGGTAGATGCCTGATAGGTGTGGTCGTCGTCGAGTGAAATTGCGCAATGGAGGTTGTTGAACTTGACTCCGTAGATACCTTTGTCCCATCCGAGAAGTTCGTGATCCCATTTGAGCATGTTGTCCCACCATCCGATAGCATCGGTAATGGTGTTCTTGCAGCAGTTTTCGGCTGCCAACCATTTCTTCTCCATGTGGTAGAGTACGCGGTCGCCCTTGACCTGTATAACGTGGTGTGTAGCGAGGTTCTGTGTTATGTCGCGCCAGTCCTCGTCGGTGTGGCGGCTCTTGTCCCAATAACCGTTTACTGTACCATTCTCAATGTGTATCTTTATGTTGGGGTAGTCGGCGAGAACTTTGCCGCTGTTGTGTGTGTTGACATCGTAGCGTACAAAGATTGTCGACATGTCGAAGCTGACGGGGATGATGTTGAGACCTACACGCAATGTGTCAATAACTCCGCTTGTTTCGGTGTTTACAATCTCCTGTATTCCCAAGAATGCACCCTCGGCAATTTCGCCCTCAACGAAGACATAGAGCATTTCGTTGGCGCGTGCGTAGATACCTGTGGGGTTGCTCAGGTATGAGTATTCGTTGGCTTGCAGAATCTTGTGCCATTCATCGGCATTGGCATAGGGCTTGTACTCGCTTATACGGAACTCCTTCTCGCGCTTGCCCCATGTGTTGTTCTTTATTTTGAGCGCCATGTCCACAATGGTCTTGGGAAGCTCTTTCATTGCCTCTGTGAGTTCTGCATCGCCCATTGAAGCATAATCGGCCTTCAGCTCGGAGCATGAGCGGTCTGTGAAGAATGTTGTGAGCATCTGGTTGTACTTCTCGGCATTCTGCGAGATGTTCTGCTGGCTGCGGAAGGTCTCCTGGATCTCGGCAAGTTCGTCGATGCTTATACCTGCATCTTCGAATACCCACTCGGTTGCGCTGAGTGTCCCGGCTGTTGTAGATGAGTACCAGAGTACAACTTCGTTGAAGGGTGATGAATGCATGCCTCGTGTTTCGTTAGCTGCGGGCAGGAGGTTGTAGAAGCCTTTGTTGGGCTGATTCTCCTTGATGTAGAATTTGGCGGGAGACTCCTCCATTCTGAAGAAGCCTGAGAGCTGTGATACGGGCTGCACGTAGTTGCCGGTGAGACCGTTCTTTACGTAGAATGCGCCGCCATCGGCTGCTTCGAGCACCCACATCTGTTCGTAGGCGTTTGTGCCCTTTGGCATTGTTTTTATCATATTCTGCTTGTAGTCTGCCGACATACAATCATAGTTCTTGCCGGGTGTAAGGATTCTATACGCTTTCCCGGCTTCGGGGGCAGAGTATTGTCCCCATGCGATGCTGCAACAGAGCAGTGTCGCAATTGTCATGAATAGGTACTTTTTTATCATAGTCTATGAGTTTATATATTTTTGTACAAAATTTGCTGAAAGATACGAATTTATGTTCGATTGTGAAAATGTGGAACTGCTTTTTTGCTTTATTTTGCTAAAATACTATTTGGTGGAGGCAATAATCAATATTATAGCTGTAATCACAAGTATAAACAGCAGTATGCCTCGGCGTTGGTTTTTAGGGAAATATAACAGTTTGCGAATCATAAATAATATTAATGTGGCGGTTTTATTGCGGCAATAGTGCTACCTTTGCAAGATGAAAGTGCGAAGATAGTGAATCTATCGCAAAGAATTAGAAACTGTTATGTTAAAACGATGATTAAGTACCTGAAAAAATATCCTCTCTCGCTGATTGTAGTGGCAATTATCCTTTTCCTATCGTTCTTCAAACCTCCAAAGGAGAAGGTTATCGACATCAGCAACATCGATAAATTGGCCCATTTCTGTATGTATGCAGGATTCTGCTCGGTTGTGTGGTTTGAGTATTTCCTCTCGCATAACGGTGTAAGCAGGGGGCGCGTAATTTGGCTGGCGGTGATTGCTCCGATTGTCTTCAGCGGTGCGATAGAGGTGATGCAGGGTTATATGACAACATACAGAGGAATGGATTGGTACGACCTCCTTTTCAACACCATCGGAGTGATTTTTGCACTTCTATTTGCGAAATTCATTTTAAGGCCGAGAGTTATGGCATATAAAGCAAAGAAAAACAGCGGCAAGTAGCCGCTGTTTTTCTTTGCTATTTATCCCAATACTTATACGGGAAGCGTGTCAGGTGTGAGTTGTAGTACTTCTTGTCGCCCGTAACCTCCTTTCCTAAAAAAGCAGGTTTTTCGAAGGGCTCATTCTCCTCTTCGAGTTCAATTTCTGCGACCACAAGGCCTTGATTGTCTCCGTAGAACTCATCCACTTCGTAGATGTGTGCACCGCACTTCACAAGATAGCGGCGCTTCTCTATCTGCGCATCACCGCAGAGTAGCAAAAGTTCTTCGGCTTCGGCAAGTGTTATCTCCTTTTCCCATTCGTAGCGGCTCAGACCTCCGTCGAGTGATGGGCCTTTGATGGTCAGGTAGCCTTTGCCATCTCTTACTCTTATGCGTACCGAATTGCCGTTCTGACGGCACAAGTAGCCTTGTACTATTCTGTCGCTACGGAATGCCTCCGTGCGATAACTTTCATTGATTACAAGGAATTTACGTTCAATTTCAAGTGCCATGATGGTTGTTGCTTGTAGCTGTTTAAATATTCTTTGCTTGTGTCTTTGTTCGAACTTTCTACCCCTTTTGTGTACTTTCTATTATCCAGCAGTGAGTTGTTTAGTTGCTTTCTTCAAAAACAATCTTTAAAGTTCCTGCCCTTCAAGGGGAGGTGGATTCAAAAACGTATGTTTTTGAAGACGGAGGGGTTCTTTTTTCATTGTTGTTTTTATTGCCATCCGTTAGGTTAGGAACCCCCTCCGAGATTTTTTCCGTTGGAAAAACTCTCTCGTCCCCCTTCAAGAGGGACAACTCTTTCAGTTTGTTTTGCAAAACATTCTTTAAAGTTCCTGCCCTTTAAGGGGAGGTGGATTCAAAAACGTATGTTTTTGAAGACGGAGGGGTTCTTTTTCGCTGCTTGTTTTTATTGCCATCCGTTAGGTTAGGAACCCCCTCCGAGATTTTTTCCGTTGGAAAAACTCTCTCGTCCCCCTTTAAGAGGGACAACTCTTTCAGTTTGTTTTGCGAAACAATGTTTAAAGTTCCTGTTTACTACATTGTTTCTTTTTGTATAGTCTCAATTACTCCTTCAAAAGAGTTCCAAATGTCGCAGTTTTCGAACCTTATTATTCTTATTCCTTGTTCGCGCAAGTAATAAGTCCTTGCATCGTCTGCTTCAGCAGCACCAGGTGCAAAATGAGGTGCTCCATCCAATTCTATTCCTAATTTTAATGAAGGACAATAGAAATCAAGGATAAATGGTCCGACGGAGAATTGCCTTCGCCATTTCCTGTTGTTTATCTTGCATCCTTTCAGTGCCCTCCATAATACCGCTTCTTCTGATGTGCTGTTTGTCCGTAGTGCTTTGCGTTTTTCTGTATTCTCTTTTTTGTTGTATTGAGAGTTATACATCTCTTTATGTTTTTCATTCAATATGTTCTGTAGCAAAACATTCTTTAAAAGTTCCTGCCCTTTAAGGGGCTAATCTTTGTACACATCTTTTAGATTTTACACCTTTGCTAATCTCTTTTAAATAAGAAACTTAAAAAAGCTGTCCCTCTTAAAGGGGGACGAGAACTTTTTTTCAAAAAAAAAAGTTCGGAGGGGGTTCTTAACCTATCGTATTGCAATAAACCGTACTACGCGAGAAAAACCCCTCCGTCTTCAAAAACTATCGTTTTTGAATCCACCTCCCCTTTAAGGGCAGGAGCTTTATTCAATAAGCTATTTTGCTGATATTTAAAAACATAGCAAGTG